>JAHJWA010000113.1 GCA_018828205.1 Alphaproteobacteria bacterium | reverse complement strand
GCGCTGATGCTGGTCCGCGCCGACAACCGCCAGCGCAAGGGGCAACCGCTCAAGGGAGACGGGAGGCTGCGCGACCGGCTGGCGCTGCCGTTCCCGCTGACCGGTGCGCAGACCCGCTCGATCGCCGAGATCGAGGGCGATCTGGTGCAGGACACGCCGATGCTGCGGCTGCTGCAGGGCGATGTCGGCGCGGGCAAGACCGTGGTCGCGCTGGCCGGAATGCTGATCGCGGTCGAGACGGGGGCGCAGGCGGCGCTGCTGGCCCCGACCGAGATCCTCGCGCGCCAGCATTACGAGAGCCTGCGCCGGCTCGCCGAGCCCACCGGCGCGCGCGTCGCGCTGCTGACCGGGCGCGACAAGGGCAGGGCGCGCGAATCCACGCTGATGGGCCTGCTCGACGGCAGCATCGATATCGTCATCGGCACCCATGCGATCTTCCAGGACAAGGTCGGTTACCGCAATCTGGCGATGGTGGTGATCGACGAGCAGCACCGCTTCGGGGTCGGCCAGCGGCTGATGCTGGCGAGCAAGGGCCGCACCGCGCCGCATGTCCTCGCGATGACCGCCACCCCGATCCCGCGCACGCTGACGCTGGCGCAATATGGCGAGCTCGATGTCAGCAAGCTCGACGAACTGCCCCCGGGTCGGCAGGCGATCGAGACCCGCGTGGTCTCGCTCTCGCGGCTCGACGAGGTTGCTGCCGGGGTCGAACGGCATCTCACCACCGGACAGCAGGCCTATTGGGTCTGCCCGATGGTGCGCGAGAACGAGAACGACGACACCGCCGCCGCCGAGGCGCGCTATGCTGCGCTGAAAGAGCGCTTCGGCATGGATGTCGTGCTGGTCCACGGCCAGCTCGCGCCCGACGTGAAGGACGCGGCGGTGGAGCGTTTCGCGCGCGGCGATGCCAAGCTGCTGGTCGCGACCACGGTGATCGAGGTCGGGGTCGATGTTCCCAATGCGACGCTGATGGTGATCGAACAGGCCGAGCGCTTCGGGCTGGCGCAGCTCCACCAGCTGCGCGGCCGGGTCGGGCGCGGGAGCGAGAAATCGACCTGCCTGCTGCTGCGCGGCGACCAGCTCTCCGAAACCGCGCGCGACCGGCTGGCGCTGATGCGCGAGACGCAGGACGGGTTTCGCCTCGCCGAAGAGGACCTGCGGCTGCGCGGCGGGGGCGAACTGCTGGGCACGCGGCAATCGGGCGAGAGCGCGTTCCAGATCGCCGAGCTCGAGCAGATCACAAGGCTGCTGCCCACCGCGCATGACGATGCGCGGCTGCTGATGGAGCGCGACGGCGGGCTCGAGGGCAAGCGCGGCGTCGCGGCGCGGGTGCTGCTCTATCTGTTCGAACGCGACTTCGGGGTGAAGACGCTTCGCGGCGGCTAGCCCTGCCGTTCCGAGATCAGCACGGCGATCAGCGCTTCGGCGGCGGCGTCGACTTCCTTCCAGGTGCCGGCGAAATCGGCTTCGCTGCCGTGATAGGGATCGGCGACCGACCGGCCGGCGGTGCCGGGAACGACATCGAGCAGCAGCGCGATTTTCGCGCTGGAGTCCGCCGGTGCCATCGCGCGGACATCCGCGAGATTGTCCTCGTCCATCACCAGAATATGGTCGAACCGGGCGAAATCCTCGCGCGCCAGCTGGCGTCCGCGGTAGCCGCCGATGTCGATCCCCTGGCGCTTGGCTTCGGCGATGGCGCGCGGGTCGGGAGCGCGCCCGACGTGGTAATCCGCAGTGCCGACGCTGTCGATTTCGATATCGAGATCGGCTTCAGCCGCGCGTCGCCGCAGCGCCGCCTCGGCAAGGGGGGAGCGGCAGATATTGCCGAGGCAGACGAACAGGATCGATGGTTTGGTCATTCCCGGACCTTACTGGACCCGCGCGGCGCCTCGCAATAGGAAGCTCGCCAACAGGGAGAAACGACCATGAAATACCTCGCCGCCGCCTTCGCCTTCGCCAGCGTCGCGCTCGCCCCGATGGCTCACGCCGCCCCCGCCGACGATTACCGCGAATTGCGCGACGAGGTCTGGGAATGGACGCTCGACAATTCGCCGCTGACCGCGACGCAGGTCGGCGATCGCCGCGGCGACGGCAAGCTGGGCGATATGTCGCTGGCGCGCTACGAGGCCTCGATCGCCGAAACCCGCGCCTTCCTCGCCCGGCTCGAGGCGATCGACGAGAGCACCTTGCCCGAGGATCTGCGGATCGATCACGCGATCCTCAAGCGCAGCTTCGAGGACGAGATCGCCGGCGCCGCATTCGACCACGACCGCTTCGTCGTCTTCACCAATCGCGGCGGCTGGTTCGCCTATTTCGGCTCGCTGCCCTATGGCTCGCCGCTGTTCACGCTGGCGGACTATCAGAGCTATGTCGGGCGGCTCGAGAGCTTCGCGGCGGTCAACGAGCAGGGCATCGCCCGCAGCCGCGAAGCGGTCGCGCGCGGCCTGACGCAGGCTTGCGAACCCATGCAGGGGCTCGAGGAGCGGATCGCGAGCATGATCGTCGAGGACCCGTCCGAATCGCCGCTGTGGCTGCCGTTCAAGGAGCGTCCCTCGACCATTTCCGAAGCGCAATGGACGCAGTTGCAGGCCCGCGCGCGCAGCGCGCTCGAGACCGGGGTGATGCCCGCCTATCGCGATTTCCGCGACTTCTACGTCGAGGAATACGCTCCCGAATGCCGCACCGGCATGCCCGGCGTGCTCGCCACGCCGCGCGGCGAGGAATATTACGCCTACCGGGTCAAGAGCTTCACCACCACCGACATGACCCCCGACCAGATCCACGAGCTCGGTCTCTCCGAAGTGGCGCGGATCCGCGCGGAGATGGAAACCGGGGCCGAGGATGCCGGGTTCGAGAGCCGCGAGAGTTTTATCGAGCATCTGCGCACCGATCCGCAATATTATCCGCAGACCCCCGAAGAACTGCTCGAGGCGGCGGGCGCGCTGGCCAAGCAGATCGACGGCTGGATGCCCAAACTGTTCGGCACGCTGCCGCGCCAGCCCTACACCGTGCTTCCGATCCCCGCCGCGCAGGCTCCCGGCAACACCACCGCCTATTACGAAAGCGGCAGCCTCGCGACCGGGCAGCCGGGGATCTACCGGGTCAACACCACCGAACTCGACCAGCGCCCGCTGTGGGAACTGCCCGCGCTGGGGGTCCACGAGGCGGTGCCGGGACACCATCACCAGATCGCGCTGCAGCAGGAACTCGATATCCACCCGCTGCGCCAGCACGGCACCTTCTTCACCGCCTTCGTCGAGGGCTGGGGGCTCTATTCGGAGCGGCTCGGGATCGAGATGGGTCTC
>JAHJWA010000112.1 GCA_018828205.1 Alphaproteobacteria bacterium | reverse complement strand
GCGGTGCCCGCGACCATGGGCTATCGCGGCTATGCGCACAGCTGCTGCATCTCGATCAACCACGTCATCTGCCACGGCATCCCCAGCGAGAAACTGCTGAAGGAGGGCGACATCGTCAACATCGACGTCACCCCGCTGCTCGACGGCTGGCACGGTGACACCAGCCGGATGTTCTTTGCCGGCGAACCGCCGCTGAAGGCGCGGCGGCTGGTCGAGGTGACCTATGAATGCCTGATGCTGGGGATTGCGGCGGCGCAGCCCGGCGCGCGGCTGGGCGATATCGGCGCGGCGATCGAGGCGCATGCCAGCCAGTACCGCTACGGTGTGGTCCGCGAATTCTGCGGCCACGGGCTCGGCCGTCTGTTCCACGACGCGCCCGAGGTGATCCACGCCGCGAAGGCGGGCACCGGGCCGGTGCTCAAGCCGGGGATGTTCTTCACCATCGAGCCGATGATCAACCTCGGGCGCCCGCACGCCAAGCTGCTCAACGACGGCTGGACCGCGGTGACCCGCGACAAGAGCCTCTCGGCGCAGTTCGAGCATTCGCTCGGCATCACCGAGGCGGGCAACGAGATTTTCACTCAGAGCCCCAAGGGCCTGCATCAGCCGCCCTACGCGTAAGGGTTCGGCCGCAAGCGATCGCTTGGAGGGACCCTTCGCGCCTGGGCTGAGTAGAGAAGGCAGAACCCGATCTGTTTTGGAGTATGCCATGAAGATTCTCATTGCCGGAGCGACCGGTAATACCGGCTTGCGCCTTGTCAGCGAACTCGCGTCGCGCGGGCATCACCCGGTCGCGCTTGTCCGCGAAAGTTCGGACACCAGCGCTTTGCCCGAAGCCACCGAGAAACGGCGGGGCGATCTCACCGATTTGCAGGACGATGTCTGCGACGGTTGCGACGCGGTGGTGTTCGCCGCCGGCTCGGGCGGAGATACCGATGCCGAGATGACCGACAAGGTCGACCGCGACGGCGCCGTGCGCCTTATCGACATTGCCGCGAAGGCGGGTGTGAAGCGCTTCGTGATGCTGAGCAGCATCGGCACGGAAAACCCGCCCGAAGACGGCGAGATGGCGCATTACCTCCAGGCTAAGCACGAGGCGGACGAGCATCTCAAGGCCTCTGGGCTGGCCTATGCGATCGTCCGGCCGGTAGCCCTCACCCAAGCGGACGGCAATCGCGATATCCGCTTCGGCGAGGACGTCGATCCGCAAGGAAAGGCTGCACGAGGCGATGTCGCCTTCGTTCTCGCCGATGCGGTCGAAAGCACGGACTGGCTGGGCAAGACGGCTGCGATGGAGAGCGTTTGAGGATCGAAAGCATCCGGTCAGGTGTTGCCGGTCCTCGTTCACCATTTGCACGGGCGCGCCAGAACGACCGGATCCCGAATACTGCCGCTTGGGGTTCCTTGCCGGTCTGGCGGTGTATCTGACGCGCGACAGACTTTTCGGCGATAGCTGAAATCTCGTTGCCAGGGCCCTATACGATCTTTCAAGCGCGCGCTCTTTCGATCGATATTCGCTACAGGAACAACTTCTTAATCAATTCGCGCGATGCCTTCGCTGAATTTGTGGCAGAGGGGCGAACTTGCCGATGATACTCACGATCCGGGCGCACAAGCGATATTCGGTTCGACACGCCGTCGAGCTGCACGGCGCGCTCGACGGCGGTCGTCGCAGCGGGTTGATCATCGAGCTGTCCCGAGAAGGATGCCGCATCAGCGGCGTCGAGACCTCCGACCTCGCCCCCGGTGATGCCGTGGTCGTCGAATGCGAGGGGACGGAATTGCCCGGTCGCATCTGCTGGGTCCATTCGGGAATCGTCGGGGTACGCCTCGACCGGCCGCTGACCGCACGCGAATTGAACGCGCGGCTGGCCAGTCTGCGCGGCGAGACTGTGCGGCAGGATGCAGCCGTCCGGGACGAGCCGGTCGCGCGCCGACGAGCCTGACGATCGCCTTCGGCCTGTTGCGCTGGGCGATTACGGCACCGCGGCCGAGCGCGCCCGCTAGTCCCCGCAGCGTTTCTCCGCATTCCTCCTTGCCTTAGTCCGCGCGGGCGGCTTTCAGGAGGGCATGCTCTCCGTCACCCCCGATGTCGCGCTTCTCATCCTTGGCATCCTGCTGCTGACGACGGTCTTTGCGGGCTCGCTGTCGAGCCGCTTCGGCCTGCCGGCGCTGATCGGCTTTCTCGCGCTGGGCATGCTCGCGGGGGTCGACGGTCCGGGTGGCATCGGGTTCGACAATTACGCGCTGACGCAGGGGATCGGCGTCGCCTGCCTGATCTTCATCCTGTTTTCGGGCGGGCTCGACACCGACTGGCGCGATGTGAAGCGCGTGCTGCCCCCGGCGCTGGTGCTCGCGACGGTCGGCGTGCTGCTCAGCGCCAGCATCACCGCAGCGGCGGCGGTCTATCTGCTCGGGCTCGAGCCGCTGCAGGGTTTCCTGCTCGGCGCGGTGGTTGCCTCGACCGATGCCGCCGCGGTCTTTGCCATATTGCGCTCGAGCGGGCTCGATCTGCATGGCGAAGTGCCCGCGCTGATCGAGGTGGAATCGGGTTCCAACGACCCGATGGCGATCTTCCTGGTCGGTGCCGCGCTGCTGTTCATCACCGCGCCGGGGACTTCGCCGCTGTCGCTGGTACCCGATTTCGCGGTGCAGATGGCGATGGGTTCGATCATCGGGCTGGGGGTGGGCTATCTGCTTCCCGAAGTGCTCAAGCGCTCCAATTTCTATCATGGCGGGCTGGCCTTCGTGATCTCGATCGCCGGTGCGCTGATCGCCTACGGCCTTGCCGAACTGCTCCAGGGCAATGGATTTCTCGCCGCCTATCTGGCGGGGCTGGTCGCCGGCAACCGGACCTACAAGGCCAGGCTGATCGTCTCGACCTTCCAGGACGGCATGGCCTGGCTGGCGCAGGTGGTGATGTTCCTCACGCTCGGCCTGCTGGTGGCTCCCAGCAATCTGCTCGACGTTGCGCTGCCGGGGCTGGCGATCGCCTTTATCCTGATGTTCGTCGCCCGCCCGCTGAGCGTGTTCATCTGCCTCGCGCCGTTCCGCCGCTTCGGCTGGCGCGCCAAGCTGTTCGTCTCCTGGGCGGGCTTGCGCGGGGCGGTGCCGATCGTGCTCGCGACCTTCCCGATGGTGGCCGGGATCCCCGGTGCCTTCACGATCTTCAACGTCGTGTTCTTCGTCGTGCTGGTGTCGAGCGTGATCCAGGGGCCCAGCATCAATTGGATGGCGGCCCGGCTGGGCATGGGCGGTCGCCGCGATCGCAAGGGGATGGAGGGGGTGGAGGAGCCGCTCCTCGACCCCGCCGCCAAGAGCTGATTGCCCGTCCTGGCCCGGGCCCGGTCAGATCGCGGAGAAGCGCTCGATATCCGTGATCCGGCCCGACACCACCAGTTCGTCGTGGGGGAAGATGATCGTGTCGGGGACCGCGTGGATGAAATCCTCGCCTTCGCGCTTCACCCCCACCACGGTGACGTCGTATTTCTTGCGGCAGGCGCTGGTGACCAGCGGGAGCCCGACGATCGGTTCGGGCGCGGCCAGCCGGGCGATGGCGAATTCATCGCCGAAGGAGATGAAGTCGAGCAGCCGTTCGTTGAGCAGATGCGCCACCCGCTCGCCCATCCGCTGTTCGGGAAACACGACATGATGCGCGCCGGTGCGCTCGAGGATGCGCGCGTGCTTGTCGTTGGTCGCCTTGGCCCAAATGTTCTTCAGGCCCAGATCGGAAAGCGCCAGCACGGTCAGCACGCTGGCTTCGATATCGGTGCCGATGGCGACCACCGCCGCCTCGAAATCGGCGATCCCGAGCCGCTCCAGCGTCGCCATGTCGGTGCAGTCGGCCTCGACCACCTTGGTGAGATCGGGGGCGAATTCCTGGACCGGGCGCGGATCGGTGTCCGCTCCCAGCACCTCGTGGCCCATCCGTTCGAGCGTCCGCGCAACCGCGCCGCCGAAGCGTCCCAGACCGATGACCATGACGGGTTTGCGTTTGTCAGCCGACAATGAGGTTCTCCTCGGGGTAGCGATAGGGCCGTTCGCGGCCGCCCAGCGCAAGTGCGGTCGCAACGGTGATGGTTCCCACCCGGCCGACGAACATCAGCGCGGCGATCACGAGCTGGCCGGTGGCGGGCAGGTCGGCGGTGATGCCGGTCGAGAGCCCGACGGTCGAAAAGGCCGAGATGGTCTCGAACAGGATGTCGTCCAGCGGCAGGGTCGATATCGAGGCGATATAGGTGGTCGCGGCGAAAATCAGCGAGGCGGCCAGCACGGTCACCGACAGCGCCTGGCGTTCGACCGCGCGGCCGAAACGGCGCTGGAACAGCCCGGCGTCGCGGCGTCCGAGGATCTCGGACAGCACGATGGCGAACAGGACGAAGAAGGTGGTGACCTTGATCCCGCCCGCGGTGCCCGCGCTGCCCCCGCCGATGAACATCAGGATGTAGTTCACCATCAGCGTCTGGTCGTGGAAGGCGCCGACATCCAGGCTGTTGAAGCCAGCGGTGCGCGGCATCACCGAGTGAAAGGCGGCGTTGAGCAGCTTGGCTCCGATCCCCATCGGACCGAGCGTCGCGGGATTGCTCCATTCCATCGTCAGGATCGCCACGAAACCCGCCAGCAGCAGCCCGATGGTCCCGCCCACGGTGATCTTGGTGTGCAGCGACCAGCGCCGCCAGCGCAGCCGGTTGGCGCGGATGTCCTGCATCACCGGGAAACCGAGCGCGGTGAGCACCACCGCCAGCATGATCGGCCCCAGGATCACCGGATCGGTCTGGTAGCCGATCACGCTGTCGGAATGGGTCGAGAAACCGGCGTTGTTGAAGGCGCTGACCGAGTGGAACACACCGTGCCACAGCGCCTCGCCCGGCGACATGGCATAGGACAGCATCATCCGCGCGGCGAGCACCAGCGCGACGACCGCCTCGACCGCGAGAGTGATCAACAGCACCAGCCTGAGTACGGCGGCCGCATCGCCGGTTTCCAGACGGCTGCGCTCGACCTGCGTCGCCATGCGCTGGCGCAGCCCGAAGCCGCGCCCCGCCATCAGCCCGGTCACCGAGACCGCCGAGGTCGCGGTGAACAGCGCCGTGAGCAGCGGTGCGCGAACACCGTCCTGCGTGGCGAGGGGCAGGCTGAGCAGCAGCGTTCCCACCACGATCGC
>JAHJWA010000111.1 GCA_018828205.1 Alphaproteobacteria bacterium | reverse complement strand
GCGCCTATAGCCGACCCGCAAGGAGCGATCGGGCCGGCAAAGCATGATCAGACTGTTCAAACATTACATCCCCTACGCCGTGATGGTGCTGGGCATGTTCGATCTGCTGCTGCTGCTGCTCGCCGGCGAAGCCGCGTGGCAGCTGCGCGTCTGGCAGATCGGCACCGATGCCGGCCGGTTCCTGACACGGTTCCCTGAAATCCTCGCCTTCGCGGGCGTGGTCCATCTCGCGATGATTGCGGTGGGAAGCTATGGTCCCGAGGCGCTGCGCTCGCTGCGCTTTGCCACCGCGCGGCTGCTGGTGGCGGTCAGCCTGGGCGTGCTGGGGATATCGCTGCTCGACTTTCTCATCCCCGGCAACATGTTCTGGCGCTCGGTGCTGCTCTACGCGATGGTCTTTGCGATCGGGCTGTTGATCCTCAACCGCATGATCCTCGGGCCGAGGCTGGGCACCTCTACCTTCCGTCGGCGGATCCTGGTGCTCGGAGCGGGCGCGCGCGCGCAGCGCCTGCGCGAGCTGTCGGCCAAATCGGGCAGCAGTTTCGACGTCGTATCCTGCATCGCGATGGACGAGGGAGCGCCGGTGGTCGCCGACGCGGTGCCGCGCGATTCCATCGGCGATCTGGGCCGCTATGTCGAACGCCTCGGTGCGGGCGAGGTTATCGTCGCGCTGCAGGAGCGGCGCAATTCGCTCCCGCTCAAGGACCTGCTGCGGGTCAAGACCCGCGGGGTCTATGTCAATGATTTCAGCAGTTTTCTCGAGCGCGAGACCGGTCGGGTCGACCTCGACACGCTCAATCCGAGCTGGCTGATCTTCTCCGACGGCTTTTCCGCCGGACGCGTCATTTCGGGGGCCGGAAAGCGGGCCTTCGACCTTCTCGTCAGCCTGCTGCTGCTGCTGGTGACATTCCCGGTCATCGTGCTGTTCGCCCTGCTGGTGAAGCTGGAAAGCAAGGGTCCGGCATTCTTCCGCCAGACCCGGGTTGGGCTCTACGGTCAGCCGTTCTCGGTGATCAAGCTGCGCTCGATGGCGCAGGATGCCGAGAAGGACGGCGCGCAATGGGCGGTCGAGAACGATCCCCGGATCACCCGCATAGGGCAGTTCATCCGCAAGGTGCGGATCGACGAACTGCCGCAGCTCTGGACGGTGCTCAAGGGTGAGATGAGCTTCGTCGGGCCGCGCCCCGAGGTGCCGCAATTCGTCGCCGATCTCGACGATCACCTCCCCTATTACGCCGAGCGGCACATGGTGAAGCCCGGCATCACCGGCTGGGCGCAGATCAACTATCCCTATGGCGCTTCGATCGAGGATGCGCGCCACAAGCTCGAATACGATCTCTACTACGCCAAGAACTACACCCCTTTTCTCGACGTCCTGATCCTGCTCCAGACCTTCCGCGTGATCCTCTGGCCCGAGGGTGCGCGCTAGACGATGTCGGGGGTTTTCGCCTTTATCGCCTTCGCCGTCGCCGCGCTGGCCTGCGTCCTAGCCGCGATATGGATCGCGCGGAGCGGAAAGCGCGATCGCTCGGATCGCAACGCGACGCTGGCAGCGCTCTCGGTGACCGCCCTGTGGTGTCTGGCCGTCGCGGCGGTCGGCGGCGACAGGGCGATCGCACTTTTCGCCGAAACCGCGCGCGATCTCGCCTGGACCATGGTGCTGTTTCGTCTCTTCGCCAATGACGGCCGCGATGCGAGCCTGCAGCTGGTGCGCCCGGTCATCGGTGCGCTGGTCCTGGTCCAGTTTCTCCAGCTGGTGGTGATCCTCATCGGTCTGGATGGCGGGGCGGGTCGCGACGCGGCGCGAACGGCATTCGAGACGCTGGCGCTGTTCCACATCCTCGTTGCGGTGGGGGCGCTGGTCCTGCTGCACAATCTCTACGCCGGCGCCGCGGACATGTCGCGTCGCCTGCTGGCCTGGAGTGCTGGCGCGCTGACGCTGTTCTGGGGTTTCGAGCTCAATTTCCACACCGTCGCCTATCTCGGGGGCGGGGCGCTCGCCGAGCTCAACGGCTTGCGCGGACTGGTGACCGCCGGTGTGGCCTGCGCCGTCGCGGTCGGCTTCGCCCGTTCGGGCGGCGAACTGACCTTCCGGCCTTCGCGCGCGGTCACGTTTCAACTGCTTTCGCTGGTTCTGATCGGCGGCTATTTCGCGGCCATGGTGCTGCTGTCGGGCTGGGCGGCGCGCTTTTCCGGCGATCTGGGCCGGATCACCCAAGTCGGATGTCTGCTCGCGGCGGCGGCCTTCGCCGTGCTCTGGCTCCCGTCTCAGCGGTTCCGCGACTGGCTGCGGGTGATGGCGACCAAGCATCTTTTCAAGCATCGCTACGACTATCGCTCGGAATGGATCCGCTTCACCGACACCATCGGTCGACCGACAAGGGGCGAGGGCAGTCTGTCCGAACGCGCCATCCAGTCGCTCGCCGATATCACCGACAGCCCCTGCGGACTGCTGCTGGTGCCCGACGAGGACGGCGCGTTGACCCTCGGCGCGCGCTGGCGCTGGCCGCAGATCGAGGTGCCTGCCCCGGCCATGCCGCTCGAGCTTGCCCGACTGCTCGAACGTGAGGGGCTGATCGTCGATCTCGACGAAAGCCGGAAGGGCATCTCGCACCACGGCGAGGCGCAGATGGTACCCGCCTGGCTGCGCGACCAGACGCATGGCTGGGCCGCGGTGCCGCTCAACCATCACGACCGCCTCGTCGGGGTCATCATATTGGGCCGCCCGCCGGTTCACCGCGGGCTCGACTGGGAGGATTTCGACCTGCTCGGCGTGGCGGGCAAGCAGGTGGCGAGCTATCTGGCCGAACAGGCGGGGCAGGAGGCTCTCGAGGAAGCGCGCCGCTTCGACGAGTTCAACCGGCGGATGGCCTTCGTGATGCACGACATCAAGAACCTGTCGAGCCAGATGGCGCTGCTGCTCGCCAATGCCGAACGGCACGCCGACAATCCCGAATTCCGCAAGGACATGCTCATCACGCTGCGCAACAGTTCGGACAAGCTCAACGCGCTGCTCGCGCGGCTCGGTCGTTATGGCGGTGCCGATACCGGGCGGCGCGAACGGGTCGACCTGGTCGATCTGGGGCGCATGCTGGCGAAGCGTTTCGCGCCTAGCCACCCGGTGAAGTTCTCTGGCAGCGGACGCTGCCCGGTGCAGGCCGACCGCGAATGCCTCGAACAGGCACTGGTTCATCTGATCCAGAACGCCATCGATGCCAGCGCCGCAGACAAGCCGGTCGAGATCGAGGTTCGCAACGAGGGACTGCGCGGCGCGATCGTCATCGCCGACGAGGGCTCGGGCATGAGCGCACCCTTCGTCCGCAACGAATTGTTCAAGCCCTTCGTCTCGACCAAGGATGGCGGCTTCGGGATCGGCGCGCACGAGGCGCGGGTGATGATCAGGGCGATGGGCGGCCGGCTCGATGTCGAATCGCGTGAAGGCTTCGGCAGCCGTTTCTCGATCAGCCTGCCGAGCGATGCGGCGGAGAAGCTGCTCGCCGCGCGAAGCGATCCGGTTCTGATCGAAACGGCCGGTCACAGCGCATCCCATGCCAGAAAGAACGAGGTCGCATGATGGCGAGCGTCAAACCCAAATTGCTGGTGGTGGAAGACGACGAGGGCCTCCAGGCGCAGCTCAAATGGGCCTATGAGGGCTTCGACGTGCTGATCGCGGGCGACCGCGAATCCGCATTGACCGCGCTGCGTGCCGAAGCCCCTGCCGTGGTCACGCTCGATCTCGGTCTGCCACCCGACCCCGACGGGACCAGCGAGGGTTTCGCCGTCCTCGACGCGATCATGGCGCTGAAACCCGACACCAAGGTCATCGTCGCCTCGGGCCATGGCGCGCGGGACAGCGCGCTGCAGGCGATCCAGCGCGGCGCCTATGATTTCTACCAGAAGCCGATCGATATCGAGACCCTGGGGCTGATCGTCGATCGCGCATTGCGGCTCCATTCGATCGAGCAGGAGAACCGGCGCCTCGCCGAGCGGGTCGGAGAGGACCGCACGGTTCTGGGGACGATGATCACCGCCGCACCCGAGATGCTCAAGGTCTCCAAGACGATCGAGCGCGTGGCGCGGACCAGCGTTTCGGTGATGCTGCTGGGGGCCAGCGGGACGGGCAAGGAATTGCTCGCGCGCGGACTGCACGATGCCAGCGACCGCCGCGACGCGCCCTTCGTGGCGATCAATTGCGCGGCAATCCCCGAAAACCTGCTCGAAAGCGAGCTGTTCGGGCACGAGAAGGGCGCCTTCACCGGCGCGGTCAAGACCACCGAAGGCAAGATCGAACTCGCCCATGGCGGGACGCTGTTTCTCGACGAGGTCGGCGACATCCCGCTGCAACTCCAGGTCAAATTGCTGCGCTTTCTGCAGGAGCGCACGATCGAGCGGATCGGCGGGCGCAAGCCGATCGCGGTCGACACGCGGATCGTCTGCGCCACGCATCAGGATCTCGAGGCGATGATCGGCGAGGCGACATTCCGCGAGGACCTGTTCTATCGCCTCGCCGAGATCGTGGTGAAGATTCCGCCGCTCTCCGAACGCGCCGGGGATTCGGTGCTGCTCGCCAAGGCCTTCCTCACCCGCCACGCCAAGGAGATGAACCCGCAGGTCCAGGGCTTCACCCCCGATGCGCTGGCGGCGATCGACGGGTGGGGCTGGCCCGGCAATGTCCGCGAACTCGAGAACCGGGTGAAGCGTTCGGTCATCATGGCCGACGGCAAGCTGGTGACACCCGAGGACCTCGATCTGTCCAATGCGCAGGACGAGGAGGGCGAATTCCCGCTCAACCTCAAAAGCGCGCGCGAACAATCGGACCGCAAGGTGATCCGCCAGGCGCTGGCGCGCAGCGAGGGGAATATCTCCAGCACCGCCAAGCTGCTCGGAATCAGCCGGCCGACGCTCTACGATCTGCTCAAGCAATATGATCTTCAGAGCTGACCTTCGGCGGCTGGCGCTGCTGCTGGGCTTGGCCGCTTTGCTGGCGTCCTGCGCGGAGCCGGAGGAACGCGCCAGCCCCTTCCAAGCTGCGCAAGCGGCGTTGGCGCGCGGCGATGGCCTGACCGCAGAAAGCCGGTTGCGGACCGTTCTCGACCAGGGCGGCAGCGATGAGACAGAGCTTGCCGCCTATTTCGGCCAGGCGGCTCTGCAGCAGGACGATCGCGGCAAGGCGCGGCGCTGGCTGGGCGAGGGGGCCTTCTCGCCGGAAACCGCCGGGCTGGGATATCGCCTGCTCGGCCAGCTCGAAATGCGCGAGAACCGCCTCGCGCAGGCCGGGGCCGCCTTCGACCGGGCGTTGGGGGCCGATCCGGACAATCCCGAGCTGTGGACCGATATCGGCCGGCTGCGCTATCGCGGCGGCGAGCAGCTGCAGGCCGTCGAGGCAGCCGAGCGTGCGCTTGCGATCGATCCCGGCAATGCCGCGGGGCTGCGGTTTCGGGCGCAGCTCGTCCGCGATTCGCATGGGGCCCGGCACGCAATCCCGTGGTTCGAAACGGCGCTGGAGGCGGCCCCCGACGACGTCGGACTGCTGACCGACTACGCCGCCATTCTGGGCGATGCGGGGGAAGCCGCAGCGGCTCTGGCGGTTCTGCGAAGGGCGAGCGAACTGGCTTCCGGCGCGCCGAAGCTCGCCTATCTCAACGCCGTGATCGCCGCGCGCGGGGGCGAGTTCGATCTTGCCCGTTCGCTGCTGCTGAGTGCGCCCGCGGCGGAATTGGAGACCTCGGCTGCCTCGCTGCTGAGCGGGGTTCTCGATCTCGAGCTCGGCAATCATGCGAGTGCCGCGCAGACCTTCGACCGGCTTTCGCAGAGCCAGCCCGACAATAGGCTCCTCATCCACCTGCTGGCACGGTCGCTGATGCTGGCGGGCGGCGAAAGCGAGCTGGTCGCGCGGCTATCCGAGCGAGCCTCCGAACGCCACGCGTCGCCCTATCTCCAGACTGCCGTCGGCCGCGCGCTCGAGGCGCTCGATCGACGCGAGGAGGCGGCCGTTTTCCTCGACGCTGCGGCGCGGCCTGCGAATCTGGTCATCACCCCGCTCCCGAGCCGAACCCGGCCCGAGGCGCTGCGCACCGACCAGCTCGACGATGGCACCGGGCTGCGCGACTTCACGCGCGAGTTCTTGCGCACCGGACAAAGCGGCCGGGCAGTCGCCGAAGCCGATCGATTCGCGCGGGACCACGCCGGGTCGGGCGATGCCAGCAGCCTGCTGGGCGATGCGCTGCTTGCGAATGGGGAGATCGACCGGGCGATCCGGGCCTATTCGCAAGCCGCAGAAATACGGCTGGACTGGCCGCTGACCCGGCGGCTGGTGGCGGCCTATATCGCCAGGGGCGATTCGGATGCGGTGGGCGAGGTGCTCGAACGCTACCTTCGCGGCGGAGGGAACGAGGCCGAAGCTGCCGGCCTCTACGGCGGATGGCTGGCCTATCGCGGGCAATACGCGATGGCCGGTTCGATTCTCGACAGCGCCATCGCGCATGGCGCGCGCAGCGACCCTGCGGTGCTGGCCATGCGCAGCCAGGTCGCGGCGCGGCTTGGCGATCGGGCCGACGCACGCCGCTTTGCGTGGCGCGCCTACAAATTGCAGCCGCTCTTCCCGCCGGCGATCCGTGCTCTGGCGCAGGCGAGCGAGGATGCGGCGCTGGTGGCACGGCTGGAGCGCAAGCTCGCCAAAGTGACGACCCGCTAGCGGGCCTGGCGAACGCCTCTGCACTCGACAGCGGAGGGCTGGCGGGGCAGGGCGCCGATCATGGCGCTGCGCACCGTCCTGACCGATCCGATGCTGCGCATGCTCGCGGCGGCGGTTTTGCTCGCGGCGCTCGTACCGGTGGACGATGCCGCCCGACCCCTCGCCGATGCGCTCGTGAGCGGCGGCGTGTTCGTGCTCTTCCTGCTCAACGGCATGCGCATCGCGCGCAGCGAAATTGCCGCGGGCCTGCGCAACTGGCGGTTTCTGCTGCCCTTGCTGCTGTGGGTCTTCGGCGCGATGGCTCTGGCCGGTCTTGCCCTCGCGACGCTGGGGCAGGGGCTGGTTCCGCCGATGATCGCGATCGGCTTTCTCTATCTGGGAACGCTCCCCTCCACCGTCCAGTCGGCGACCTCCTACAGCGCGCTGGCGGGTGGCAATCTGGGGCTGTCGGTGATCAGCGCCGCCCTGCTCAACATCGTCGGCATCTTCGTGACTGTGCCGCTGTTCTTCCTTCTCGGGGGCACGGGTGCGGAAGCGCAGCTTGGCTGGGACACCGCCGAACGGATCCTGCTGATACTGCTGCTGCCCTTCGTTCTGGGCCAGATCGTCCAGGGCTGGACGCGAGGTTTCATCGCCCGGCACGGCAGGCACATCGTCTGGATCGACCGGGGCGTGATCGCGCTGGCGGTCTATGTCGCCTTCTCGGGCGCGGTGCAGCAGGGGATTTGGCAGAGGGTCGATGCCGGGGCATGGGCCTGGCTGGG
>JAHJWA010000110.1 GCA_018828205.1 Alphaproteobacteria bacterium | reverse complement strand
GGCGGGCGACTGACGAGCAACGGACAAGCAAAAGGGGGCCGGACCTGCGTCCGACCCCCTCGTCTTTGCGTATCGCGCCGGGCTCAGTTCACCGCGGTCGGCGGCAGCGCGCCGTCCGAAACCTCGCTGTCCGCGGCCTCGTCGCCCGCGATCAGCCCGCGCGCCTCGAGCATCGGGGTGATGTTCGGCTGGCGGCCGGCGAAATTCTCGAACATCTCGAAATAGTCCATCGTCCCGCCGCGGCTGAGCACGGTGGCACGGTAGTGATCGCCGTTTGCGCGCGTCAGACCGCCGTTCTCGCGGAACCACTTGCGGCTGTCGCGGTCGAGCATCTCGGTCCACAGATAGCTGTAATAGCCCGCGCTGTAGCCCGCGGGCGAGCTGAAGATGTGGTTGAAATAGGTGCTGCGATAGCGCGGCGGCACCAGATCGACCTCGAGCCCGACCTCGGAGAGCGACTGGCGTTCGAAGGCATCGACCTTCTCCGGCGTGTCGATCGCCCGCGCCTGTTCCGGCGTGAGCGCGTGCCACTTCATGTCGAGCAGCGCCGCGGCAACCGTCTCGCCGAAATCATAGCCCTGGTTGAACTTGGCCGCGGCCTCGATCTTCTGGATCATCTCGGCCGGGATGGTCTCGCCGGTCCGGTAGTGCTTGGCGTAGTTCGACAGCACCTCGGGATCGGTCGCCCACATCTCGTGGACCTGGCTGGGATATTCGACGAAATCGCGCGCCGTGGCGGTGCCCGACAGGCTGACGTATTTCTGGTCGGCGAAGAAGCCGTGCAGCGCGTGGCCGAATTCGTGGAACGCGGTGTTGACCCAGTCGAAGCTGACCAGCTGCGGTTCGCCCGCCGCGGCCTTGGGGATGTTGAGCACGTTGTAGATCACCGGGCTGGTGCCCCACAGATCGCTCTGCTCGACGAAATTGCTCATCCAGGCGCCGCCGCGCTTGGACTCGCGCTGGAACGGGTCGAAATAGAACAGGCCGAGCTCCGAACCGTCGCGGTCGAACACGGTGTAGGTCCAGACGTCGGGGTGATAGACCGGCAGATCGGTGCGGCGCTCGAAGGTGAGGCCGTAGAGCTTCTCGGCCATGTAGAAGACGCCGTCCTCGAGCACGGGCTCGAGCTGGAAATATTCCATCACCGCGTCTTCATCGAGGTCGTAGCGCTCGGCCTTGACCTGGTTGGCGTAGCGGTACCAGTCCCACGGCTGGACTTCGAAATCGCCGCCCTCGGCCGCGATCACCTCGTTGAGCAGCGCGGCCTCGCGGCGCTGCGTCGCGGCGAGCGCGGGGACCATCTGGCCCATGAAGTCGAGCGCGGTCTTGGGGTTCTCGGCCATCCGGTCCCACATCGCGTAGGTCGCCCAGTCGGGCTGGCCGAACAGCGCCGCCTTCTCGGCGCGCAGCGCGGCGATCTCGGCGATCAGCGAGCGCGTGTCGAAGCCGCGCTGGCCGTCGGCGCGGTGGTAGGAGAGCTTGAACAGCTCCTCGCGCACCGCGCGGTTGTCGAGGCTGGGGAGCACCGGCTGCTGGGTGGTGTTCTGCAGCGCGATCGCGAACTTGCCCGGATGACCCTTCTCGACCGCGAGATCGGCGGCGGCCTGGATATCGGCATCGGACAGCCCGGCGAGCTCCTCGCGGGTGTCGACCACCAGCGGCTGGTCGCTCATCGAGGAGCGCACCTTTTGGCTCAGATCGGTGGTCAGCGTGGACAGCTGGGTGTTGATCGTCTTGACCCGCTCGCGCTGCGCATCGGTCAGCATCGCGCCGGCCTGGACCATGCCCTCGTAGGTGTTCTCGAGCAGCGTCGCGTCCTCGGGGGTCATCGCCATCGCCGCGCGGTTGTCGTAAACCGCCTTCACGCGCTCGAACAGCGCCGGGTTGAGCGTGATGCTGTCGGAATGCGCGGAGAGCACCGGGCTGATCTCGGTGTTGATCGCGTCGAGCCGGTCGGTGGTGTTGGAACCCGACACCGCGAAGAACACATTGGCCACGCGGCCCAGCATCCGGCCCGACTTCTCGAGCTCGACGATGGTGTTGGCGAAGGTCGGCGCGGCGGGGTTCTGGACGATCGCCTCGACCTCGGCCTTCTGGATCGCCATGCCCTGGCGGAAGGCGGGGAGATAATCCTCCTCGGAGATCTTGGAGAAATCGGGGGTCAGGAAGGGCAGCGTGCTGTCGGCGGCGAAATAGCCGGTGCCTTCGGGGATGGTCACGCCGGAATCGGCCTGCGCGCCGGGCAGCGGCCCATCCATCGCGGCGGTGTTCTGGGTGGTGGTGCAGCCGGCCAGCAGGGCGGCGGCGGCGGTCGTGGCCAGGATCTGGGCCTTCATATCGGTCTCCGATTTAATGCGCTTTTCGGGGCGCGAACGCGCCCGCAGATAAAAAGCATGTAGACTGGCGCGCTTGAACAGGGGATTGCCAGCGAATGCAAGGGGCTAGCCCCGATTGCCCGCCACCGCCCGGCGTTCTCAGCTCTCGGGGACGACCGCGCCCTCTTCGCTGCGCGCCGCGCTGCGGGCGGCAGCGGCGGCCTCGGCGAGCGCCTGGCGGTTGACCGTCACCAGCCGCGGCCGTCCGCCCTGCTGATCGACCACCAGCCACAGCGAGCCCAGCTCGAAAAAGCCGCCGCGCTCGGGGACCACGGTCATGTCTTTGAGATCGAGCCG
>JAHJWA010000109.1 GCA_018828205.1 Alphaproteobacteria bacterium | reverse complement strand
TCTTCGGCAGTCGATCCGGGAATCCGGCCGGACAGTATGGCAAGCGCGTCGAGCAGGACCGCAATGTCGGCCTCCGCCTCGGCGAACTGGGACTTGAGCACCTCCAGCTCGGCGTTCGCGTTGCCCACTGGGAACAGCGGCAGCGCCCCCTGCTGATACCGCTGATAAGTCAGGGCCAGGATTTCTTCCTGCAGCTTGATCTGCGTCCGGTATTGGTCGGCGCGGAACTGAGCCTCCCGCAAGTTGACGTAGTTATTGGCAACTTCGGCGGTCAGCTGGACCTTTGCGTCCTCCGCATTGGCGACCGTTGCCGCAGCCTGCGCGTTGCCGGCCTCGATACGCCTCCGCGAGCCGCCCGCAAACTCCAGCTCCCAGTTGGCATTGAGACCAACATTGTAAAAGCTGAGGGCGTCGTCGCTTCCCGCCTCCGGATCGGGTTGCTGTGAGGAGGGGGGTGGCCCTCCTTGGATGTCGAGGCCGGGAAGCCGGCCCTGAATAGTGGTGGCCTGTGTTCCCAGCGCTGGCATTCTGCCCGCCCGATCCTGCCTGACCGATGCCCGGGCCTGCGCGATGCGCGCTTGCGCTGCCTGGAGCGACGGATTTTCGGACAACGCAGTTTCGACCAGCCGTGTCAGTTCAGGATCGTCGAGCAGCACCCACCATTCGGCCAGGGCCGGGTCCAAGACGCCTACGTCCTCGCCAGCGCGGACAAACCCATGGCCCGTATCCGCCGACAATATTTTCGGAGGGCCTGCGTAGTCCGGCCCAGCCGTACAGCCAGCCAGCAAGGCGATGAGTAGAAGCGATGGTATTGAACGGCGCATCATGTTGGGCTCAGTGCATCGAAAGGGAGACATTTTTTGGAAGCGGCCTCAGGAAGAGGACTAGCGGAACCGTCACGAGGGTCAGGACCCCCATCACCAGGAAGACGTCATTGTAGGTCATTATGAACGCCTCGCGTTGGAGGGTGCGGCTCAGGACGGCCATCGCCCCCTCCATGCCGCCGAAGTTTCGCGCCAGCCCGTCGAGATAGGCCTGCAGCGAAACGCTGTTCGCATTCAGCGTCTCTTCCATTCGCCGGCTGTGATGCCAGATTCGTTGGTCCTGGAACGATGCCAGAGCTGAAAGAGCGAAAGAGCCACCAAGATTGCGGGCCGCGTTGAAAATCCCCGAAGCGTCGCCAGCGTCCTCCTTGGCAACCGAAGCCACTGTCGCTTGGTTCAGGAACATCATCGACAGGATCATGCCGACACCGCGTAGGAGCTGGCTCTCGGTGAAAACGGCACCCCCGGATTCGGCTGTAAGGCTGGTGCTGACAAAGCAGCTGACCGCCATCAGCAACATGCCGGCGCCGACGGCGATGCGAATGTCGATCTTTCGGATCATCAAGGGAAGCACAGGCATCAACAGGAAGGCCGGGACGCCCATCCAGAAGATGACCAGTCCAGTCTGAAGCGCGTTGTAGTCAGAAATGATCGCGAGGAACTGCGGGATGACGTAGGTCGAACCATACATCACCATGCCCAGGGCGAGCGCCATGATCGCGACGCTGGCGAACTGTCGATTGAACAGGAGCTGCAGCTTCAAGACCGGCTTGCGTGCCTTCACCTGTCCGTAGATTAGCGAGGCAAATCCGACGATTGTGATGACCGTGAGCCAGCGAATGAGCGAGGAATCGAACCATTCCTCGCGGTGGCCCTCCTCGAGGACAACCGTGAGGCCGCCCAGCCCCAGGATGAGCCCGAGAATGCCCGCCCAATCCGCGTCGGTGAGATATTCCCACTTCGGCTTCTCGTGGGGCAGACCAACGAACAGCAGGAGCAGCAGCACACCGCAAACCGGCACGTTGACGAAGAAGGCATAGTGCCAGCTCAAATTTTCAGTCAGCCACCCGCCGATTAATGGCCCCATCACGGGCCCGAGGATCACGGTCATGCCGAACAAAGCCATCCCGATCGGCTGCTGATGCGGCGGCAGCCTTTTGGCGACGATGGTCATTGCCGTTGGAATGAGCACTCCGCCCATGAAGCCCTGGCCCGTGCGGCCGATAATCATGGTCGTAAGGTCGGTTGCAATCCCGCACAGCACCGAAAAGGCGGTGAACGCGCTGACCGCGATGATGAGGAGGGTTCGCAGACCGAAAAGGCGTTCCAGCCAGGCGCTCAGAGGAATGACGACAATCTCGGCAACGAGAAAGGAGGTGGCGATCCAGGTGCCCTCAGCGCCTGTGGCACCGATCTCACCTTGTATGACAGGCAGAGCCGAATTGACGATTGATATGTCCAGCGTCGCGAGCATGGCGCCGAGCGCGCCCGCGGCCACAGCAACCCAGGCGGTCGCGTCCGCGTTTTTCCGGCCCGCGACCGGACTTCCGGGAGTGCCAGGGGCTGCCAGTCCCTCGGTCATTGCGTCCGGCTCGAGATTTCTTCCAGTTCACCTGCCGCATTCCGGGTGTCAACGGTCGCCACGACTGACATGCCGGGAACGAGCAGACGCCGAACTTCAAGAGGAGCGTCAATAGCTATGCGGACGGGTATCCGCTGAACGATCTTCGTAAAATTGCCGGTGGCATTCTCGGGGGGGAGGATTGAAAATTCCGCTCCCGTTCCCGGCGATATGCTGTCGACACGTCCAGCAATTCCAAGGTCGGGCAGGGCGTCGACCTCCAGCCGGACGCTCTGGCCGGGTCGGATCAGGCCGACCTGCGTCTCCTTGAAGTTCGCGGTCACGTAGATCGCGCTTACCGGAACCACCGTCATCAAACGCTGACCCGGCTGCACGAACTGGCCCACCCTCACCGAGAGATCGCCGACCCGGCCTGCCTTGCTGGCGCGCAGCAAGGTCGATTCAACCGTAAGGTCGGCTGTTTCTAGCTGCGCGCGCGCAGCGTCGGCCTGCGCCCGGGTCTGGCCAATCTGCTCGAACAGGGTCGCCCGGCGAGCCGTCGCGGCAGAAACCGCCGCCTGCGCAGCTGCGAGTTCGGCGCGCGCCTGCCGCGCCTGCGCCTCATACTGTTCGAGCTTTTCCCGCGGTTCGGCTCCGGTGGCGGCCAACGGTCGATACCGCGCCACCTGGTCGTTCGCGAGGTCGACCGAGGCGCGGGCACCGGCAAGCTGCGCTCGCGCCTGCCGGATGGCCGCGTCCTGCTCGGTAACCTGAGACCGGATTGTGTCTGCCCCGGCGAGCGTCGCGGCAATCTGCGCGCGTGCCTGTTGAGCTTGCGCCTGATAATCCCGCAAATCCAGTTGTACGAGGACCCCGCCGCGAGCAACCTGCTCGTTCTCCCCCACGAAGACCTCCTCGACGTATCCCGCTACCTTGGAAGAGATAACGACGCTGTCGACAGCGACATAGGCATTGTCGGTCGACTGCATGTACTGGCCGTAGGTAACGTGCCGGAAGTACCACCAGCCCCCGCCAAGCAGGACGGCAAGACCAATAATGATTAACACGACGCGCAAGCTACGTCGCGATCGCGGGTTCGTTGGGGTTGTGCCCTCCTGCTCCGGTTCGTTGGAGGTATCGGTCATCTGACTCTTTCGGCAGCTTCAGTAAGAGGTGAACGGGCCACGCGCCTATAGGCCGTGCGTCATATAGTAAAGTGTTTTAGCAGTTTGTGTTTGGGCATCCGAGGCGATCGGACTACACAGTCCTATGGACGAAAACCCAGATACCGTGACACGGTCTCAGCGTCGGCGGAAGGTATTAACCGATGATGACCGCATTCTCTATCTTTTGAACGAGATCAGTCGGGGAGCCCGAAGGATGTACGATGCACGGGTCGCCAGGATCGGTCTCAATCAGACACAGTGGCGGATCATCGGACAACTTCTTCGCGACCCTGTCCTCACGCAGGCCGAAATAGCGAAGAAACTGGAACTGGAATCAGCGACTATCGGCCAAGCGGTCGCAAGTCTTTGTGGCAGAGGGCTAATGGAAAGGGTTCGAGCCAAAAAGGACCGGCGAGCGTGGCAGCTCATTCTCACTGAGCGGCTTGATGACCTCCTGCCCGAACTAAGGGGCTCCGCTGATCGGCTTCATGACCTGCTCTGGCGCGACATTGCCGCGGATGAGAAACGTACATTGAGAGACATTCTTGCGAGGGTATCGGCAAATCTTGACCAACAACGGAACGAGGCAGATTAAAAAAACATGTCTTCTTTTCCTGAAAAGCCTATAAGCAGTATGGCTCGCGCTGCGGAGATCGGCCAGATTCTTGTAAGGCACGGGGCCAAGAACCTCGCGGGAGCCTTCGGGTTTATTCCTTCTACCAGCCCAGTTATTGACACCCGCGAATTTCGCCCAGCCGCAGTGGTCGCGTTCCTGCGTGACATCGGGCCGGTGGGTATAAAGCTGGGGCAGCTCCTCGCCACGCGCAGCGATCTGTTTGCCGAAAACTGGATCACGGCATTCTCAACCCTGCACGATCAGGTGTCGCCAGTACCTTTCGCGCATATCGAGCCCGTTCTTGCTTCAAGCTGGGGTGAGGACTGGCGGAACGACTTTGTGCAATTCGACGAACAGCCTTTGGCCTCCGCCTCCATAGCGCAGACCTATTCCGCCAAACTGCGGGACGGAAGCGATGTCATCGTGAAGGTTCGGCGGCCAGGCACTGCCGCTCGGATGGAGGCTGATGTGCGCCTCCTTGTACGCCTTGCCGGGATCGCGGAAGCACGGTCGCCAGACATTGCTCGCTACCGGCCAGCCGAGTTTCTGCGTACCTTCGGCCGCAATCTCGCCTGGGAGATGGACCTCGCTGCGGAATCCAGAGCGTGCGAGCGGATTGGCGCCTATCTCGATACCATTGGGGTCAAGACTCCGGCCATCCATTGGGAACTAACGGGGCTCCGGGTCAACGTACAGGAACGCCTGTACGGCCTGCCGGCTTCTTCGCTGGCCAACTCCTCTGGCGATCCACAGGTGGCTCGTTTCGCCAAAAGCTATGCCGACGCAGTCCTGCGCATGATCATTCTGAACGGTGAATTCCACGGCGACCCGCATCCCGGTAATGTTTTCCTGATCGGCGAACAGGATGTCGGATTCATCGATTTTGGATCGGTCGGGACGCTCACCAAGGCCAGACGCGGCGAGATTGTTCGGCTTGTGCTCGCGATTGCCGGCGAGGAAACCAGCGGGGTCGCTGATGTTCTTCTCGCATGGGCGGGAGAGCCTAAAGTGGATCGCGCTGCACTGGCGCTAGATCTCGATCAGTTGATTGGAGAGTTCAAGGGGGCGGTGCTCTCCGGTATCGAGTTCTCGCAGATCTTCTCGCGAGTATTCGACTTGTTACGGGATTTCCAGCTGGTCCTCCCGCCCGATCTAGCCATTCTTCTGCGGACCTTGCTGACGGCCGAAGGGTTTGTCCGATCCCTGGCACCCGAGTACAACATTGCCCAGGAAACCCGGCCGATTATGATGGAGCTTCTCTCAGAGCGGTTCTCACTTGGCAGTGCTCGGTCAGGGCTGAAGAAAATCCGCCGTCAACTGCTGGGATTGTCGGCGTCCCTGCCCGGTATACTTGCGAACGCGAGCTCAATCGCAAAATCTGGCTATCTGCCGGTCCAACTCGATCCGATCAGTGTCGAACGGCTCGCGGCCAGCCACCATCGAGATCAGTCCGCCAAAGGGCCGGTAGCCGCTGCATTGATCGTTGCCTCCGCGCTGCTTGTTGATCAGTCTTGGCTGCTAGCTGGTGCATCACTGGCAGTTGCCGGTCTCGTCCTTCTCTGGAGGTGGTAGCGCAGCCGTTATTTCAAGTCCGCAGGAACAGGGCGGAACTGGCCAGCGCTTGGCAAGTGCCTCGGGCGCATACCTGATAAGTGACGGAGAGACTCTTGCTGAAACGATCCAAACCCGTTTTGGGACCACCGCCTGGATAGGAGAACGCAACCCAAATGGAAGCAAGGGCCTGCTTCTTTAGACCCAGTACAAATCGGTGAGCAGCCGATTGGCTCAACGCGTTCATGGTTAAAAAATGGCGCCGTTCTTATCCCAGCGCTAAGAAACATAGAGGTCACTACTCACATAAGGTTGCTCGGCGTCCGGTCCAAGACGGCGATTATTGTAAGGCATCAACTGGACAGATATATTCCAGGCTCAATCTTGGGTTATGTTGTTATGGAGCATTTTAATGAACTTCGTCTCTATTTGCGGTGCTACCGCAGTCCTGCTCCTTGCAGCGGCTCAACCTGCGCTTGCCCAGGATGATCAGAAACCACGCCGCACGCGGATTGCGCTCGGCGGTCAGCTTGTGCCCAGCTATCCGGGTTCCGATGACCTGAGCTTTCGTCCGCTTGTCGATGTCGCTCGCGCGCGCGGCACCGATCCCTTTCAATTCGAAGCACCGGATGAAAGTTTCGGATTCCATCTTGTTAGATTTCAGCAACTGACCATCGGCCCCGCCCTGAACTTTGAGGGCAGCCGGTCTGCTGCGGACGTTAGCGTGGACCTCCCGAAAGTGGGGTTCACGGTCGAGCCGGGTGTGTTCCTTCAATACGATCTGTCTGAAAACGTGAGGCTACGCTCAGAGCTTCGAAAAGGCCTGGGAGGCCACGAGGGGTGGGTCGGGAATATCGGTGCCGACTTCGTGGCCCGTCGGGGGGACGACTGGCTCCTTTCAGCCGGCCCTCGTGTTACCTTCGCGGACGAGACCTACAACAGCGCTTACTTCTCTGTAGCTCCCGATTCGGTATCCGGCCTGCCAGCGTTCTCGGCGGGTGGAGGGATTCTGTCGGTTGGGGCGACACTCGGCTATGTGCAGCAAATCACCAAACGTTGGGGAGTCTATAGCTACGCGAAGTATGATCGACTTGTGGGTGACGCTGCCGACTCGCCGGTAGTGCGAATAGTTGGTTGACCAGATCAGATTTCTGGAGGGCTTGGCCTGACCTATACGTTCGGTGCAGCCGGCTCGTAACGCCCGATGATGAGGGGCGGCAGGTAGCAGTCGCCGCTCCGTATGACCGCCGGCACCACCGTAAGCCTTTGCCGCAGCGATCCCGGCGCGTAAGGAATTTGAAGAGGCACGCTTCACGAGGAGAATTGGATGAATTTGCGAACGCCCGTCGATCCGGTTTCTGCCGCGACCATGCTGTTGCTGCGCGACGATCCGAAGTTCGAGGTTCTCATGGTAAAACGGCACCACCAGATCGATTTTGCGTCTGGCGCATTGGTGTTTCCCGGTGGCAAGCCCTCAGCCGGCGATGCAGTTCCTGAATGGATCGATCATTGCAGTGGTTGGGATTCCTTCGATCACACGCAACGGACCTTGCGGATCGCTGCCATCCGTGAAGCTTATGAAGAAGCAGGAATCCTGTTGGCCGAAAATAGCGACGGTACGACATTTGAGGGCGCCTGCGACCTTGAAAGCCGCAAGGCGGTAGAGCGAGGGACTCAGGGATTTTTAGACATCGTGCGCGACGCCGGCGTGCGACTGCGGCTCGACCGGCTTACTCAGTTTGCAAGGTGGGTTACGCCAGCATTCATGCACAAGCGCTTCGACACCCATTTCTACGTTGTCCGCGCTCCCGACCGGCAGATTGCCGCCTGCGACGGATACGAAACCGTCGACGCGGAATGGCTTTCGCCGCGCAGGGCGCTGCAAATGGGAGAAGCTGGAGAGCGAACGGTTATTTTCCCGACCCGGCTGAACCTGCAATTGCTGGCAGAAGCAACGAGCGCGGAAGATTGCGTTGCACAGGCTGAAGCCCGCGAGATGGTGACGGTCCTACCCGAGATCGTCGAGCGCGACGGCAAGAACGTCCTCACTATCCCGGAGAACGCGGGATATGGTGCCGCTTACGAATTTGTAGATTGAAAGCCGACCTGCAAGAAGCCCGAGCTTTGCTGGTGTCTCCGTACATCGGGGGCCGCTACTGAGGCCTCATCGAAAATCTCACAGTGATCCGTCAGTATTGCTGCTCGGGGACGTGCAGAACTAAGCCGTCCAGCTCTGGCATTATTGGAATCTGGCAAGCAAGACGGCTGTATTCGCTCGTCCCTTCGGCGAACTGCAGGAGGTCGAATTCCATACTGTCGTCCGCCAGGCGACCTACCTTGTCGATCCACGCGGGATCGACATGGACGTGACATGTCGCGCAGGCGCAGACACCGCCGCAATCGCCGTCTATGCCTGGCACATCGTTGAAGAGCGCCGCTTCGCGCGCGGTTTCGCCTTTGGCCACCTCGACCTCGCGCCGCGTTCCCTTACTGGAAACGAACGTTACCTTTACCATCTTGAACTCCGTATATTTGCTCGCGGGGGCAGCCGGTCAGCGTGCGTGCAGCCGAACCGGTAGCTTGGTGATTCCCCGAACGAGGTTTGAGAACAGGCGTTCGGGCTCGCCGGTTACTTCGACTTGCGCGAACCGCTTGTGAATCTCTTCCCAGATGATCCGCAGTTGCAGTTCGGCAAGGCGGTTGCCCATGCAGCGATGTATGCCATAACCAAAGGACAGGTGATGACGAGGGTTCTTGCGGTCGACAATAAACTGGCTGGCCCTGTCGATCGCTGTCTCGTCCCGGTTGCCCGACAAGTACCACATGACGACCTTGTCGCCTTTCCTGATTTGCTTGCCACCGATCTCCCAATCCTGAACGGCAGTGCGCCGCATATGGGTCAGCGGGGTCTGCCAGCGGATGATCTCGGGCACCATGCTGGCGATCAGCGAAGGGTCCTCGTTCAGCTTGCGGTATTCATCCGGGTTCTGGTTGAGCGCCAGGACGCCCCCGCTGATGGAATTGCGCGTGGTGTCGTTGCCGCCAACGATAAGCAGGAGGAGATTGCCGAGAAATTCCAGGAAGGGCATGTCCTGAGTCGCAGGCGAATGAGCCATCATCGAAATCAGATCGTTCTTCGGTTCTTCGTTGATGCGCTGCTCCCACAGGCCTTTGAAATACATTGCGCATTCGATGAGCTCAGCTCGCCGTGCCTCGTAGGATTCCACGATTCCAGTTTCGGGCGCGGCCGTTGTCACGTCTGACCATCGTGTGAGCTTGCGTCGCTCTTCCCACGGAAAATCGAACAAGGTCGCCAGGGTCATCGTGGTTAATTCTATAGAGACCTTGTCGACCCAGTCGAATTCTTCGCCAACGGGTAGCGTGTCGAGAATTTCGCCTGCGCGCTCGCGAATAATCGGCTCGAGCAGCAGCAGGTTGGAGGGCGCGACCGCGGGAGTGACTGCCTTGCGCTGCTGGTCGTGCTTGGGCGGGTCCATGGCGATGAACATTTCGAGTTCGAGCGCGCCTTCGACGGAATGCATATCCTGGATTGCGATGCCGCCCAGTTTCGCCTCCGACGAAAAAACCTTGTGGTTGGTATCGACCGCCATGATGTCGTCGAACTTGGTGATCGACCAGTAGGGCCCGACGTAGCTGGCCCGGCAGTAGTGGACAGGGTCTTCACGCCGCAGGCGATCGAAGAACAGACCTATGGTGTCCTTCTGGAACAGGCTTGGTCGCGAAACATCGATCTCGTCGATCGGGATGGACGCGATCTTTTCTGCCGAATCCAGTTCAATCGTGGCGGTTTCCATGTCCCATCCTTCGTCGTGGCTACTCGTCGGCATTGGCGAAAGGTAGGCCGCCCATCCCTAGTCGTCAATAATCCTTATAATCTTTAATTTCTCGACCCTCAGTGCCACACCCTTCGGAAGGAAGTGTGGACAGGGTTGCGATTTAAGTCTTATAAGCATTCTTGATGGGAGCTAATCGACAGATGCGGCCGAGGGCCGATGTCACGAAGAAGACCAAGCGCGCGCTCTCGCTCGCTCAGCACATTGTTCGCGATATCGAAGCTGGAGCCCATATTGCGGGGGACCGGTTGCCGCGCGAGGATGAAATGCTTGCGCGATATGACGTTGCCCGGGCAACCTTGCGAGAGGCGCTGCGCTTCCTCGA
>JAHJWA010000108.1 GCA_018828205.1 Alphaproteobacteria bacterium | reverse complement strand
CGGGTCAGGCGGGCGAAGCGATCGCCGTCGAACTGCGCAAGGCCTATGCCGACATCCCCATCCTGCTCGCGGTCGACAGCGACGACGGGCTGGGCGACCGCTTCATGCGCGACCGCTGCACCGATCTGATCCTCAAGCCCTATAATGCGGCCCGGCTGCTGCGATCTCTGGACAAGCTCGGCGTTCGTTGCAAAAAAGGGCAATCCGGTGGCGTGCCGGGCGAGACAACCGATTGGTAGCGAGGTCCAATTCGACGACTTCGCCTTCTTTTTCGAAGATATTGCACTGGTAGAAGGATTCTCGAACTGTCGACTGCAACAGATGAACCTGCGCGCATCCTGCGATTGCTTGTGGTCGAAGACGAGCCTCTGATTTCCATGCTGCTCGAGGACATGCTTTGCGAACTGGGGCACGAGGTCCCGCTGGTCTCCACCAATGTCGCCGATGCGCTCGTTGCCCTGGATTCCCATTCGTTCGACGGGGCGTTCCTGGATTACAATTTGCAGGGCGAGCGGGCCGATCGGGTCGCGCTGAGCCTGCAGGACAAGCGAATTCCCTTCGTTCTCGCGACCGGCGGTTTGGAGGATGCGGATTCGATCGGTGCGCAGGCGGTGGTCCCGAAGCCCTATCGATTCGACGATATCGAACAGGCCACAAGGCTGTTTGTCGATCGCAGCGCCTCCGACTAGTTCGAAAGAGGCCGAAGCGAACCCGCCTCTACACCGCTGAAGCGGGCGCTTCTTTCGCGGTGTTACGTGTCGCCCGATTGGGCTATATTCAAGGCTCTATCATAGAGTTAGTGATCGCTCCGGCCGTTTGACGGCTGTGTGCAATTAAACGCTCTGTTTACCGGGCTCCGGCTACATGGCCGGGAGCATGCGCGACCGCGAGTTGCGCTCCGAGGAAGGTATTTTTTTCTGGAAACATGGCCCCCCTGGTTCGGCGACGAACATCCCGATCGCGACGGGGGCGGGGCATAGGGCGCAGGCGGGGCCGACGATCGCCTGTCGGCACCGGATTTTTCCACGGCGCCTGCAGTGAGCCAGATCGCCGCTCCCGAGGGCAAGCAGCGCGAATTCGAATCCCTGCTCAATATCCTTTCGGGCACCTTCTATCGCTCCGAGGTGAGGGCTCCGTGGCGGATGATCTATGTCAGCCAGGGCGTGGAGGAATTGACCGGGTTTCCCGCCGAGGCCCTTATCAGCATGGGCTGGGCGCGTCTCATACACCCTGCGGATGTGCTTCAAACCGAGCAGCAGGTCGAGCAAGCGATCGAGAGCGGGCAGCCATTCTCGGTGACCTATCGGATGACGCATCGCTCGGGTGAGACCCGCTGGGTGCGGGAGCAGGGCCAGGCAGTTTACGGGGCGGACGGAGCGGCGCTGTTCCTCGAAGGCATGATCGCCGACGTAAGCGAAGAACAAAAGCTGCGCGAGGCCAGCGCCGAGGCACGCCGCGTCGCCGACGACTATGCGAGCCGTCTGGCCCAGGTGCTCGAGAACACTTCGGATTGCGTGTTCAGCCTCGATCGGGACTGGGAATTCACCTATCTCAACACTCGCGCCCAAGACGAGCTGTCGGGGGGTGAGACGCTTCTGGGCAGGCATCTCCTCGAGGCCTTCCCGAAGCTGGAACACGGCCCGTTCTGGGAGGCCTTCCAGGAGACGATGGACCAGCGTCAAGCTTCGACGTGCGAGGCCTTTGTTCCGGCGCTGAACCATTGGTACGAAGCCCATGCCGCCCCGATCGAGGGCGGCGGCATCACCGTGTTCTTTCGCAATATCGACGATCGCAAGACCAAGGAGGATGCGATCCGGGAACGCGAAGTCCAGTTCAGGAAGACGCTGGATCACATTCCCCAGATGGTGTGGTCCACCCGGCCGGATGGATATGGCGATTATTACAGCCGCTTCTGGTATGCCTTCACCGGTATCACCGATGGCTCGACCCAGGGGCCGGGGTGGAACGGCACCATCCATACCGACGATTTCGAGCGCGCCTGGGCGCGCTGGCGGCATTCGCTGGCGACCGGCGAAATCTACGAGATCGAGTACCGCCTGCGCCACCATACGGGTGAATATCGCTGGGTCCTGGGGCGCGCCTGGCCCGAACGCGACGATCGCAACGAAATCGTCCGCTGGTACGGAACCTGCACCGATATCCACGACCGGATCCATGCGCAGGCTGCGCTGGTCGAGAGCCAGCGGCTTCAGGAAAGCGTGCTGGAATCGAGCGCGGATTGCATCAAGATCATCCGCGCGGACGGTACGCTCGAATTCATCAACGGGCCCGGTCTCAGGGCAAAGGAACTGGGAACGCTGGCTTCGGTTCAGGGCCGGGACTGGACCTCGCTGTGGCCGCCGGAGGGGCGGACAGCGGTTCAGGAGGCGCTGGATCTGGCGCTTTGCGACCGGGTGTCGCGCTTCAGCGGGTTTTGCCCCACTGGCTCCGGGGTGCCGAAATGGTGGGATGTGGTCGTCACGCCGATCAAGGACGAGCGGGGCACCGTCACCCGCCTGCTCTCGGTCTCGCGCGACATCACGGCGCAACGCGAGACCGCTCGGCAGCTGAAATGGGCGAGCGAGCACGACGATCTCACCGGCCTGCCCAATCGCCGGGCGTTCGAAACGCATCTGCGCGAGGCGACGCAGCGCAATCGGCGATCCGGGGGCGAGGTTGCCTTGCTGCTGCTCGATCTCGATCACTTCAAGCATGTCAACGACACGCTCGGCCATGTAGCCGGCGACCATCTCCTGACCGTCTTCGCCCAGCGCCTGCGCGATGCGATCGGTCCCGACGATTTCGTCGCCCGGCTGGGAGGCGATGAATTCGCGGTCATTATCGAGGTCGCCGAAGGCAGGATCAATCCGCTCGGGACCGGCCACGCCATCGTCGAATCGCTGAGACATCCGGTCCAGTTCGACGGGCGCTATATCAGCGCCGGAGCGAGCCTGGGCGGCGCGGTGTTCCCGCGCGATGCCGATAACGCCAATGAACTGCTCAAGATCGCGGATATCGCGCTTTACGCGCTCAAGGACAGCGGGCGGGGCGGGGTGCGGATGTTCCACAGCCATCTGCGCGAAGAGGCGCAGATCGCGGCATCGCAACTAAGCGTGGCCCGCGTCGGCATCACCGCGGAATCGGTTGTGCCGCACTACCAGCCGAAGGTGGAGCTGGTGACGGGGCGGATCGTGGGAATGGAGGCGCTGCTGCGCTGGCGCCATTCCTCGCGCGGGCTGCAATCGCCCGATACGGTCGGCGAAGCGTTCAAGGATTACGAGCTCGCAGCGAAGATCGGCGAGCTTATGCAACGCAAGGTCATGGGCGATCTGAGAAGCTGGCTCGATCAGGGGCTTGCGGTGGGGCGCGTGTCGATCAACGCCGCTCCTGCCGAGTTCCTCCGCGACGATTTCGCCGAACGGCTGTTCGGGCGGATCGCCGAGTATTCCATCCCGCCGGCGCTCATCGAGATCGAAGTGACCGAGCATGTCTTCCTCAACCGCGGCTCCGATATCGTCGGGCGCGCTCTGGGCCTTCTCAACGAAGGCGGCATCCGGATCGCGCTGGACGATTTCGGGACCGGCCACTCCTCTCTCTCCCACCTGCGCGACTTCCCCGTGGACGTGGTCAAGATCGACCGCTCCTTCGTCGACCGGATCGACGTCGATCAGGGAGCGCGCGCCATCGTCTCGGCGGTCATCGATCTGGCGCGCAACCTCGGGATCGATGTGGTCGCCGAAGGCGTCGAGACCGAGTTGCAGAAGCGCCTGCTGATCGAGGAGGGATGCCGCTTCGGCCAGGGCTATTACTACGGCCGGGCGGTCGAGGCGTGCAGGATCCCGCAGATCATAAGGAGACCGGCGCGCCTCGTGGCTTGACGGCGCGGCGGTACCGTCCTCGCTGCAGCAACCCCTTCAAGCGATCGGATCCACCGCGCGGCTGCTCGTCAACCAGCCAGGGGCGGGATACCGCGTCGCGGTCAATCGATCGCCGGGCGCCGCCCAAGCGGCGACATTTCCCCGGCCCTCGCGGGCGGCCGTGTTCAGTCGGCGGCGAGGTTCCGGATGCGATTCCCGGAGGGCGGGATCAGGCCGGGATTGGCGAGGATATAGGCTTCGAGCGCATCGACGTCCTGCGGCCCGCCAAGCTGGTCGACGCCCTCGCGCAGGATCGTGAAATTGTCGCCCCCGCTGGCGAGAAAGCTGTTGGTCGTGACGCGGTAGAGCTTGGTTTCCTGCAGAGCTTCCCCGTCGAGCCGCGCATCGATGATCCGCAGCCCCGCCGGACGGCGCAGATCGTAGCCATAGCTGAACCCTTTCGAGGGCAGCAGCAGATTGGGCTGTTCGACCGAATTGGAACCGCTCGCGAACTGCTGTTCGAGCAATTGCAGAATCTGGCGTCCGGTGAAGCTCTTGACCACCAGCGTGTTGCCGAAGGGCTGGGCGGCGAACAATTGCCCATAGCTGACCGCGCCATCATCCGCCGGCACGATTTCGGCGCGCACTCCGCCCGAATTCATGAAGGCGATCTGCGCGCCGCCCCGTTCGGGACCGCTGGTCGCGGCGAGCTGAGCGTCCGCGATCAGATTGCCGAGCACCTGCTCGCCCGATCGGGTCCGGCTGGTCGGGGCGGGGCCGCCGAGGCTGCCGATGACCCGCGCCGCGCGGGGTTCCGCCGCCGCGCGATAGCGTTCCACCAGCGCCGCGACCCGCGGATCGGCCGCGTAGCGAGGCACGGCATCGGTCGGCTCGACCGCTCCGCCCGAGTTCGCAAAACCTTCGGACTGGACGATATGGTTGCGCGCGCTGCGCGTCACCACGCCGCGGACCGGATCGACGCTGAGTTCGATCTCGGTCAGCAGTGTGCCGTATTGGCCGCCGCTGGTCACCAGGAACGGGCGCTGCGGATCCAGTTCGGCAAAGTCGCAGATATAGGCGTTGTGGGTGTGGCCCGAGATGACCACATCGACATCCGGAGAAAGCCGCTCGAGCACCGGCATGAGGTCCCCGCTGAGGCCGTCGCAGGTCTTTTCGTCATAGGCGTTGGGCGAGGTCAGCCCTTCATGGACCAGAACCACGATCGCATCCGCGCCCTCGTCCCTGAGACGCGGCACCAGCGCGTTCACCGTGTCCGCCTCGTCGCGGAAAGCGAGCCCCGCGACCCCGTCGGGCGTGACCACCGAGGGGGTGCCCTCCAGCGTCATCCCGATCACCGCGACCTGGACCGCCGCGGGTCCGCTGCCGAAGCTGCGGATCGCATAGGGCGGGAGCAGCGTCTCGCCATTTTCGGTGATCACGTTCGCCGCGAGGAACCCGAACTCGGCGCCGCGGAAATCGGCATCCACCGCGCAGGGCTCGCGCGGCGTGTGCTGCTCGCAGCCGCCCCGGTCGAGCCGCAGCAATTCCTCCCGGCCGCGGTCGAATTCGTGATTGCCCACGGCGTTGAAATCCAGCCCGATGAGATTCATCGCGTGGATGGTCGGCTCGTCCAGAAACAGGCTCGACATCAGCGGCGAGGCGCCGATCAGGTCCCCCGCGGAAACGACCAGGCTGTTGGGATAGCGCGCGCGTGCCGCCGCGATCGCCGAAGCGAAATAGGCCGCGCCGCCCGCGGGCACCGGGACCGCTTCACCTGTCGCTGTCGCATGGGTCACCGTACGGCGCGGCGGCTGCAGATTGCCGTGGAAATCGTTGAAGGCGATCAGCGCCACCTCCACCGGGGGAGACTGCGGCAGCGCGTCCGCGCTCGCCGGCATCCCTTCCGGGATCGCACTTTGGGCGCAGCCGGCGAGCCCGCTCGCAACCAACAGCAACGGCAAAGCCATGCGACGCATCAAGTCACTCCCAATGGAAAACGCCCGGCGGCTGGTGCCATAGCGCTGTGATTCTGTCACCTCTTCGCCCTCGGCGAGCTTTGCGCCGGGGCGCAGGCGAAGGCGCAAAACGCCGGGCTAGGCCGGAGCCACGCCCATGCGTTCGCCAAGCCGCACCGGGCGCTCGGGTTTCCAGCCGGTGTCGAACTCTATGACATCGGGTTCGAACAGCATCACGATGGTAGAGCCCAGCAGGAACCGCCCCATTTCCTCGCCCTGCGCAAGGACGATATCCTGGTCGGAATAGGTCCATTCGGCCAGCCTGCCGCTGCGCTTGGGGTTGACCACCCCGTGCCACACGGTCGCCATGCTGCCGACGATGGTCGCCCCCACCAGTACCATGACGAAGCGACCGTGCTGGGGCGATTCGAACACGCAGACGACGCGTTCGTTGCGCGCGAAGAGGTTGGGTACGCCGCGCGCGGTCACCGGGTTCACCGAAAACAGCGCTCCCGGCACGTGGATCATCCGCGTCAGCCTGCCCTCGCAGGGCATGTGCAGGCGATGATAGTCCTTGGGGGAAAGGTAGAGATTGGCGAAACTGCCATGCCGGAACCGCGCCGCGAGCGCCGCGTCGCCCCCGACCAGCTCGGTGGTGGTAAAGCGGTGCCCCTTGGCCTGCAGCATGTGATGATCGTCGATGGCGCCGAACTGGCTGATCGTGCCATCGACCGGAGAGGTGAAATCCGCCTCCGCAATCGGCCGGACGCCGGGTTTCAGCGCGCGGGTGAAAAAGTCGTTGAAGGTGGGATAGCTGGCGACGTCCGCATTCTCGGCCTCGTCCATATCGACGCCGTATTTTCGGGCAAACCAGCGGATCAGCCGCGTCGTCCGCGCGCCCCCGCGGGCTCCCGCAACCCGTCCGGCCAGAAGCGTAAGCGCCTGCTTGGGCAGCAGATATTGCGGCAGTACTTTGAGACGGTCGAGAATGGAACACCTCGCTTGCTGGGCCGAGCGGGCTTCGTGCACCAAAGGGCTCGTCGAAGCTGGCTGGAGTGGCAGGGGACCCGGCCAAAATTGCCTTGCATTAAGTGATTGAGAACGTTGGTGTACTCAATTGCCCGGTACAAGTCCCGGATACACTCGGTGGGTGGATTCGGGCAAGGGCGGGGGAGGGCGTCTCCACAGCTCTACAGAAACGAGGAGGCTCGGGCGTTCGCCGATCTTGTGCCTTCTGACGGGGGGTAAATCAGGCTCCTGCATGACCGCTTGGTTGGACTACCCGAGACATCTCAATTCGGAAGCGCCGAGTACCTGGTGGACGTCCCGGGCAGGGAACCGGCATGTCCGCTTAGCGCCCCAAATCCTGCGGTCTTTTGCTATGCGTAAAGTATAGCGTTGAAGGCCTCCTGCTAGGCAATTGGATCAGCGTCCACGCCTTGGTGGATTCGACCGATTGCGGTCCGAAAGGCAAGAGAGATCAGGCGTCACATTGTCGAATTGAGTAGCGCCACCAAGCCGACTTGGCTGCGGGCGCCCGTCTTGTCGAAGGTGCGTTTGAGATGGGTCCGCACCGTTCCTCGACCGATCCCGCAGAGATCCGCGATGGTATCCAGACTTTTTCCGGAGACGAGGTAGGAGGCTATCACGGCCTCGGTCGGCGTGAGCCGATAGATCGCCCGCGCGATGGCGGCACATCTCAACTCGCGCTGCTTGGGCGGGTAGGCGATCACCAGGGCCGAAGCCCGCAGGGGAACTTCGTGAATCATCGGGAAGGGCGTGATTTCCAGATAGAGCGGGTAGCCGTCCTCGTCGCGGGTTAAGACGGAATCGTTGGGCTTGCCCGGCATGAAGCGAACCGGAAAGATCGTCTCTACCATCACCCGCGCGAGTTCGCCCTGCGCATTCGCGTCCTTGAGTACCAGTCGGTCCTGACGGCTGGTCAGCCACCGGCCCTCCTTCACCAACTCGGCCGCCGGCTGCGACATGCCGGAAATCAATCCGTCCGGCCCGCACACGAACACTGGTTTGTCGATCGCGTCGAAGGTTCGCGCGACGAGTTTGGCTTCCTGGCCTTCCAGCGAAAGCTGAAGCCGTATCGCATCGCGCAGCGAGAATGCGAGTTCTAGAAACGCCCGCTTTTCCTCCGAACCCATCGGCTCCTGCGAGCGGTCATGGAGAGCACCGAGACCGATCAGGAAACGATCGTTCTTCACCAGATTGGTGATGCAGGAATAGCCGATCCGGTGGCGATCCTTCCAGTCTCCGAATTCGGGTCCTCTTTGCCGATCCTGTTCGATGGTGAAGTCCGCATCGTCGCGCAGGGCCAGCTCGGGCGCCGCTATGCCGGCGCGGACGCGGGAATTGATCCATGGATCGCCGCCGCCGACCCGTTCGAATTCCGCTCCAGCCTCCGGCGGCATCTCGGTCATGATGTTGAATGGCAGAGCGACTTGCGATCCGATGCCGATCAGTTGGCCCGTTCGCGAACCGACGGAATCGGCGAACCGCGCCATCGCTTCCGTCCAGCCGAGCAGACCCAAAGCGGCCTCGCCGAAACCATCCTTGGCAAACTGCAACTTGCGTTCGATTTCGGACAAACGGCGCACCCATCAACCTGATTCTGTTGCTATCTTCGTTCCATCATCATGGATGTCCAGAAAAAATGGCCGGTTGAGCGGGCCCGGCGCTGTAGCGAGCCGGTCGTTTCAAGACCGCTCCTGCGCCCGTCGCCGTCCGTTCGCTTTGCAACTGTCATGCTGTGATCCTCGCACCGCCGTTTTTGAAAACTCTCAAGTATATCGTTTGGGAGACGACGGGCCGCAGCCAATCCGGCAACCCCTATCCGTTCGTTCAAAGTCCAGGGGTTTCATTCAATGGTACGTCTTTCCAAGTCGCGTTTGCTCGTCGGCAGTGCCGCCATCGGCCTGACTGCGTTCACCGGTAGCTCGCCCGTTCTCGCGCAGGCATTCGGCATTCACAACGATGAGCCGGTTCTCCTCCAGATCGTCGTTGAAGAGGGGGAAGTCGTCGAAGGCGAGGTGATCGGGGTCTATGCCGACAACGGGGCTATCGATCTGTCGGTGGAAGAAGGCGGCACCGTACGCGGCAACGGTACCGACCCGGGCGATACCGATCGGCGCGCCGATGGCGGGGTCGTGATCGCGCAGCCGGACTCGGTGGTCGTCAACGGTGGCCGGATTACCGGCGCAGCGCACGGAATCACCACCAGCGCATTCTACGGTGAAGACGCCAACGGCCAGCCGCTCCCGCCCGAGGCGCTCGCGACCTCCACCACGGTCGTCAACACAGCGACGGGCGCGATCATCGGCGAGGGCGGCCACGGCGTCGCGCTGGTCGGGGGCGGATCGGTCACCAACAGCGGCTACATCCGCGGCGAGGGGCTCGACGCCAGCGGCACCATTCTCGACAATTCGACCGGCGTGGTCATAGCCGCATTCCCCGATCAGGAACCGGCGGACGGCGGGATTGGATCGATTACCAATCTCGCAGGCGGGCTGATCGAAGGCGGGGTCTACGGCGCACTGCTGAGCGGCGGCGGCACGATCGACAATGCGGGCACCATTCGCTCTCTCAATCAGCAGGCAGCGCCGGGCACGGCACCCTTCGGCGTGATCGTCTCGGCGACGAATGACCAGTCGGGCCGCATCGCGACCGTGAACAACAGCGGTACGGTCACCGGTTCGATCGGAATGCTGGCGGGCGGAAACCTGGAGGCAGCCGTCTTCAACAACGACGGGCTCATCGGCGGCCAGGGTGCCGGCGTCTTCAACGGGCTGACCGGCGGCGGCACCCTAACGATCAACAATTCGGATGGCGGCACCATCCAGGGGGCAGCCTATGCTATCCGGTCCGCATCGGGCGTGCTGGTTTTGACCAACGAAGAAGGCGCGACCATCTCGAGCCCTCGGAATGCGGTCGAAATCGCTTCGGCAGAGGCCATCGTCAACAATGCGGGCACCATCGATGGCGGTAATTACGGGATCAACACTCAACTGACACTGAACCCGCAGACGCAGGAGTATGAAGCGCTCGCAGCCGGGGCGCAGATCAGCAATTCGGGCGTGATCGTCGGACGCAACAACGACGCAATCCGGCTCGAGGGCGGCGGCTCCGTTGACAACAGCGGCACGATCCGCGGGGAAATCGGCTTCCAGACCGATGGAATTTCGATGTTCCCCGGCCCGGTCCAGTCCAACGAAGGTTTCTTCGCCTCTGTCTCCAACCAGGACGGCGGCACCATCTATGGCGACCGTTTCGGCGTGATACTGTCGGGAGGCGGTACGGTTGACAATGCGGGCGACATCTCCGGCAATGCCGGAGCGGTGTTCGTACAGGGAATCGCGCTCAACAGCGCGGAGGAGGAAGACCGGGCCGGTCTCGTCGCGACCGTGATCAACAGCGGGACTATCCGCGATCTCGGCCCCGCGGACAACCAGGGGCAGGGCGTGGGCTTCGGCAGCGATCTGGGCGAGGCGACGCTGATCAACAGCGGCGTCATCTCCAGCGCGAACTCGGTGGGCGTTTCGCAAGGCTCGACCGCCGCTCTGCTGATCCAGAACCTCGAAGGGGGCGCAATCGAAGGAGCGACTTCCGGCATCTACGGCGGCTCGAGCGGTTCGATGACCATCGAAAACGCGGGCACGATCCGCGGCAACGGCACATACGACGGGCTGGACTTCCCGCCCGATGCGGGCGTCACCATCGCGACTGCCGGTTCGAGCGTGGCAAACACCGGCACCATTTCGGGCGCGGGCGCCGGAGTAACCACGGCCTATGTCTACGACAGCGAAGCCGCCGTGCTGGTCGGACTCGCCACTGGAACGATCATCGCCAACTCGGGGATCATCAGCGGCGAGGCCAACGACGGCGTTAGGTTGATCGGCGGCGGGTCGGTTGCCAACAGCGGTTCGATCTCCGGAGCCGGCTCGTTCCTGGCAGACGGCATTTCCATGTTCCGCTTCGACGACCAGGATAGCGACAACTACGCTGCCGTCGTGGCCAATGAAGCCGAAGGAACGATCGTTGGCGAGCGTTTCGGCGTCATCCTTTCGGGGGGAGCGAATGTCGATAACGCGGGTGTGATCTCGGGCGGACTGGGCGGGGTTCAGCTTCAGTCGCAAGGTCCAAACGCCGGGCAGGTGGCGACGCTTGTCAACGACGGGACAATTGTAGGGCATGCCGACAGCGGTCTGACCTTCGCCGGGGATCTGGACGCGGCGCTGTTGGACAATGCGGGCACCATTGCTGGCGCCGGGGAAGGCGTCGTCATGGCGATCCGCGGTGACTCGACGCTGGTCAACAGCGGGGCGATCGACGGAGAGGCCCTTGCGGGCGTCTGGTACGGCTCGGATGGTGAGCTGCTGATCCAGAACCTGGCCGGCGGCTCGATCACCGGTGCGACTTCGGGCATCTACGGCGGATCGATCGGGACGATGACGATCGAGAACGCCGGCACGATCCGTGGCGAAGGCACGTATGACGGGTTGGATTTTCCGCCCGACGCGGGTGTCACGATCGCTACGGCGTCCTCCAGCGTCGCCAACAGCGGAACGATCTCGGGGGCCGGAGCTGGTATCACTACCGCTTATCTGTTCGATGAAGCGACGGGCGTGCTGGTCGGGCTCGCCACCGGGACCACGGTCGTAAACTCCGGAACCATCAGCGGCGAGAGCAACGACGGTGTCCGGCTGATCGGCGGGGGCGCGGTTGCGAACAGCGGCACGATCTCCGGCAACGGCGCGACTGGCGCCGACGGTGTCTCGATGTTCCGCTTCGATGACCAGACCGGAGAGGACTACGATGCGACCGTCGCGAATGACGTCGGCGGGATCATCGCAGGCGAGCGCTTCGGCGTCATCCTGTCCGGTGGTGGCGCGATCGCGAATGCCGGTTTGCTGGCCGGTGGGCTGAGAGGTGCGCAGATCCAGTCGCAGGGCGACGCGCAAGGACAGAGCGCCGAATTGCTCAACAGCGGCACCATCCAGGGCGAAGGCGACTTCGGTGTCGCCTTCGCCGGGAGCCTAGACGAAGCGATATTGGCCAATGCTGGCACCATCGTCGGTGCAACGAGCGGGGTCGTCTTGGACATCCGCGGCGCCACGCTGATCGAAAACACGGGCACGATCGATGGCGGCGCGGGCCTTGCCATCAGCGCGAGCGAATTTACCGGGTCGATCGCGCTGGTGAATTCGGGCTCGCTGCTGGGCGGCGCGGTTCTGTCGACGTTCGACGATACCGTGGTTCTGCGCACCGGCAGTGACATCCTTGGCCGACTCGACGCGGACCTGGGGAGCGATAGCCTGAGGCTCGAAGGTTCGGTGCTCGAATTGACCGATGCGCAGGTTCTCGGTGCAGCCGCCAATTTCGAGAGCCTCGCAGTGGCCTCGGGCTACTGGAACACCGCTGGCTTCGTCGGAGCGTTCGATGCGGTGTCGATCGCCCAGGGTGCCACGCTGCGGGTGAACGAGACGCTCCTTGCCGACGAGATCTCCTCGCCGATCCTGACGGGCGTCGTGGCGCTGGACGGGGCACTGATCCTCGATTTCAGCGAAGACGACATCGTATCGGGTCTCGACGACCTCGCGATCGCCGGTGACGGCAGCCTGCAACTGGTCGGCGAGGCGGTTTTCACCGTCGATACCGACACGCTCGCCTATACCGGCGGCACCACGATCGCCAACGGCGGGCTCATCCTTACCGGCACGCTCGCAGGAGACGTGACCACGCAGGGCGATGGATTCTTCCAACTTGGAGCTGGTGGAACCGAAGGCAATTTCAGCGGCAATCTCGTCAACGAGGGGCGGTTTGTCTTCAACCGCTCAGACGATTACGAATTCCTCGGCGCCTTCTCGGGATCGGGAGTGCTCGACAAGATGGGCGCCAGCGTGCTCACCTTCATGGGCGACTACGCCTTCGAGGGCACCACCAACATCCTCGGTGGCTCGATCCGCATCGGCGGCACGATCGATCCCACCACCGAATTCAATCTCGGTTCGGGCGGAACACTCGACGTGAGCGGAAGCGATCAAACGATCGCGGCGCTCTCGGGCGAAGACGAGTCGGAGGTCGAACTGGGCGAGCAAACGCTTACAATCGAGCAGGAAAGTGACACCTCGTTTGCCGGTATCATTTCGGGAATCGGCGGCATCGCCAAGGACGGCACCGGCATTCTCAATCTTACCGGTGACAGCACCTACACAGGCCCCACGGCGGTCAACGGCGGAACACTCGCAGTCAATGGTTCGATCGTCTCTCCGGTTACGGTCAATGCGGGCGGTACCCTGGGCGGCGATGGAACCGTCGGAAACACAAGCGTCGGCAGCGGCGGGACAATCGCTCCCGGAAACTCGATCGGCCAGCTGACGGTTAACGGCGCTATAGGCTTCGCCGCGGGCTCGATCTACGAGGTCGAGGTCAATGCCGCCGGGCAGGCCGACCGGGTCGATGCGACGGGCGCTGTGACCATCGCCAACACGGCGCAGGTGGCGGTGCTGGCCGAGAGCGGCGATTACGCACCGCGAACCGATTACACGATCCTTACCGGTGCGCAGGGCGTCACCGGAACCTTCGGCTCCGTGACCACCGACCACGCCTTCCTCGATCCGCTGCTGCGCTACAGCGCCAATGCGGTCACACTCTCGCTCTACCGCAACGATATCGATTTTGCCGATGTTGCAGCCAATTTCAACCAGTCGGGCGTTGCGGGCGCGGTCCAGTCGTTGGGCATCGACAATCCGTTGTTCGAGGCGGTGCTGGTTCAGAATGCAGCCTCTGCGCAGGCGACCTTTGGAGACCTTTCTGGTGAAATCCACGCCAGCACGGTCACCGGTCTGACCGACGACAGCCGTCATCTTCGCAATGCCCTGCTAGGCATGCCGGCTCCGCGGCAGTCTGGTCCCTTCGTCTGGGGCTCGGTCTTTGGCGGCTGGGGCGATTTCGATGGCTCTGCGGCCAATTTCGGGATGGACACCGATCACAAGGGCTTTGTGGCGGGGCTCGGGTTCGGTGGCGAGGGCTTTGGTGTCGCGCTTTCGGGCGGCCTCGGAGGTTCGGACTTTGCGCTCGACCAGCGCGCTGACTCGGCCGATGTTTCGAGCAAGTATCTCTCCTTGCATGGCAGCATCAGCCCAACGGGTGGGATTCGTGCCTCGGCGGGACTCAGCTACGCCTGGCACGATCTGGCAACCGCGCGCAGTATCGCTGCACCGCTTGCTCAAGTCCTGACCTCGCGCAGCGATGCCGATACCTTCCAGGTCTTCGGCGAAATCGGCTACGAAGCTTTGGTCGGCACCACCGCAATCGCTCCCTTCGCCCGGTTGGCGCATGTCAGCACCGATGGCGAGACTTTCGCCGAGCAAGGCGGCGCTGCGGCGCTCACCGTGGCCGGCGCGGAGCTGGAGACCACGTTCCTCAGCCTTGGTGCAAGGGCGGAGTTCGGCTCCCCGGGCGCTGGGTTCAAACCCTACGCCTCCCTGGCCTGGAACCGCGCGTTTGGCGACCGTCAGGCGGTGGCGGCTTCCAGCCTGACGGCTGGCGGCCCTGCGTTCCGTGTGCTCGGCCTGTCGATCCCGAAAGACTCGGCAGAAGTCGAAGCCGGTTTCGAATATACGGCGGGAGCATTCGGCATCGGCGTCGGCTACACCGGGATAGTGGCCGGTAACCGCACCACTCACGGTGCCCGCGTCACTGCCCGGCTCACCTTCTGAATCGGGACCGGCTGAATCGGGACCGGCTGAATCGGGACCGGCTGAATCGGGACCGGCTGAATCGGGACCGGCTGAATTGGGACCGGTTGACGCGTCCTTCGTGGCCGGAGCGAAGCTTTGCTCCGGCCATTGAGGGCTGCTCGGCACGCCGGTACCGGCGCGATCAATCGAGCATTCGATCTGGTCGCCAATCAACCAGATCCAAACACAATGTCGGGCAACCCAGCGGCCGGATTGCCGTTCTGCCGACTGCGAACCCGCCATTCCGCCTACCGGCCCGGTTGCCGGCGGTCTGCAACGCGCCCTCAATCTCGGACATCCTCTTTGCGCGGCTTGCAAAAGCGGACGCGGTTTCTGGTTTGTCGGATGGCTGGGGAGTGAGCGCCCGCTTGAGCCCAAGTCGCATTTTTACCATCTTGCCGTCATGGTATGGGATCTAGGCAAGGCGATGCGCAAGAAGGAGGAGTTCGAGTCCGGAAGGCTCATGGATTTCGCGTTCCGGCAGCGCGTCCGCGCCACGCGGCTTCTCGCTCGAAACCTTGGGCTCAATGAGACTTGGGTGGTGGGCGAGATTGCTTTGCGGGACGACGAGGACCTGCTCGATCTCGTCGCCGAACAAACTTCGCAGCCAAGAGATGCGGTCGCCAGCGTCTACGGTCGGTGTCTCGGCGAAGCGCGCCAACAACTGATTGCCGAAAGAGGTGACCCGACACCCAATCGGTTGGGCTGACGCTGGAGCCTGGGTGGATAGGCTTTGGTTGGATTGCGAGCCACCCCCCAGCCGATTCTATGCAACAAGTCGGGGATTCGATAATCCTACGTGGGCCGGGACCGCATCAGCGGCGATGGGCCTGCCGAAAAGATATCCTTGCCCGAGGCGGCCGCCATCTTCGATGAGAAGCCGCCTTTGAAGGTCATTCTCGATACCTTCTGCGACCACATCGATACCGAGGTTGCTGGCGAGGCCCATGACCGCCGACACGATCGCGCGGGCCCCGCGATCTTGAGCAAGCCTATCGACGAAGGATTTGTCGATTTTTACCACATCGACGGGGAAGTCTCGCAGGTGAGACAGTGAAGAGTGCCCGGTCCCGAAATCGTCCAGCGCAATCCGGACTCCTCCCTGGTTCAAAAGCTCCAGAGCTCGCCCGACGATGTCGGAGCCACGGTTGAGGAATACGTGCTCCGTCACCTCGATCTCGATGAGGTTCGGCGGGATAGAATGCTCAGCCATCCGGCTGAAGAGGCGTTCTGCAAAATCGTCGCGGAGAAATTCTGCAGGGGCTGCGTTGATCGATATGGTTCCGACCGAAAGCCCCTGATCAAGCCAGTTGCGCAGATCTTGAAAGACCCTGCGTTGCATCAAATCGCCGATCTTGGCCGCGAGTCTGTAGTCCTTGAACGCTTCGAAAACGGTGTCGGGCGTCTGCAACCCTCGCGTTTCATGACGCCATCTCAGAAGTGCCTCCATCCCGACAATCCGGCCCGTCGCCAACTCCACCTTGGGCTGATAATGCGGCTCAACGGCCTGCGCGGTCACGGCTACACGAGCCAGGCTCAGTTGCGAGGCAGCCAGCTGGGCCTCCTCCCGCATGTGGCTATGGAACATCCGTATTCCGCCTCGTCCCCCTTCCTTGAGGGCATACAGCGCAATATCGGCAATCTTGAACAAGTCGCTGGCGGTGTCGGCATCGCGCGGGAATATCGCGCCGCCAAGGCTCGCGCCTGCGCTGATAAATCGCCCGTCGAACTCGACCGGGCCGCTCAGCGATTCGACGATGGCGTTGCCCGTTGCGAGCGGACTGAACTTCCCGTCGATAGGCTCAAGGACAACCGCGAATTCGTCGCCGCCCAGACGAGCCACGAAATCATTCGGCCCAATCATCGATCGTATCCGTTGGGCGTAAATGCCCAGCAGGTGGTCTCCGGCTACATGCCCGAGCGTGTCATTGACATGCTTGAAGTGATCGAGGTCGATCAGCAGAAGCGCGACCGCGCTATCCGCAGAACGAGCGCGGCTGGTGGTCGCGTCCAGGTGCGCCTCAAAGGCCTTGCGATTGGGTAGGCGTGTAAGGTCGTCGTGCTCGCTTGCCCACTTCAGCTGGTCCGCAGCTTCACGCTGTGCGGTGATATCGCGCGATACGACCAGCAAGCGCGCGATCTGGCCCTGGTCATCCTTGATGGGGGTGACCACGACGTCCCACCATTTCGGGATGCCTGAGCCTGTCGGGGAGAAGCCACTAAATCGCGCCTTATTGTCAGACAGCGCGCAGTCTAGCGCCTTTTGCACAGTGGCCCGCTCCGCCTCGGGCCAGAGCGAGACCCATGGCTTGCCCATCAACGATGCAAGCGTTCCGAGTTCCGTGGCAAGAAGGCCGGACCCGTTGATAAATTCGACAGTACCGTCGCGCCGAATGATCTTGATGCAATCCGCGCTCGCCTCGAGGACACTCTCCTGAAGGCGCTGGCTTTCGACCAGCGCATTTTGGGCGAGAATCTTGTCGTGAATGTCGGTGCAGGTCCCATGCCAGCGAACTATCTCGCCCTTGGCGTCTCGCTCCGGCCATGCTCGCCCCAGAACCCAGCGATACTCCCCGGTGCGGTGCCGCAACCGATACTCGATCTCGTAATGCTCGCCCGTCTGCAGAGAGTTGCGCCATTTCGCCCACGCTCGCTCGCGGTCGTCGGGATGGAATATGTCATTCCAGCCCTCCCCATCGGTAGAGCCCTCTGGCATGCCGGTAAAATCGTACCAAAGACGGCTGTAATAGTCATGATATCCGTCGGCTCGTGTGCACCAGACCATCTGCGGGATCTGGTCCAACGTAGTTTTGTGCCGAGCTTCTCGTTCTCGAACCGCTTCCTCTGCAAGCCGGCGGTCATCGATATTGCGGAAGAAGACCGTGATGCCATCTTCCGAAGGGGAGATATGGGCCTCATACCAATGACCGAGGCCCTCCATGAATGCCTCGCAGTGGGCGGCCTGACGCGTATCCATCGTCCGCTGGAATGGCTCCCAGAACGGGCTATCCTCCAAACTAGGCAAAACGCTAAGAATATTGTGCCCCAAGGCAGAAGCGACCCGAGGAAATTCGCCCAGAGTCCTTCCGTTGAGATATGTAAAGCGCCAGGCCCGGTCGAGGCTGAAAACGCAATCTGAGGTACTCTCGAGGACTTCAGATAATTGTTTGGCGTATGCTTTGACGCTGAGCTGGGACTGTTCTGATTCTTCCCTCAGGTTTTGCTCCTGAGTCACGTCCGATATCATACCCTCGAGGTACAGAATATCGCCTCCGGCCTCGCGCACTGCCCGGCCGCGCTCCCGAACCCATCGCAGTTCGCCTGAATCATGAAAAATCCGATAGGCCACGGAAAAGGGCCGACCGTTGATTATCGCTTCGTCGATCTCGGCCTGAACCGACGATGCGTCGTCGGGGTGCATCAGATCTTGCCAAGCAAGATTCTCGAATGCTTCCACGGGCAATCCCGTTAGTTCCGCGACCCCTTGGCTCACATAGGACATCCGCCAGGGCGCTCTCGCCTCACAGCGATAGAATGTGCCCGAAAGAATATTCAAGAGCGAAGTGAACTGACTTTCGCCGACTGCCGGATCCGAGACCTCGTTCGCTGTGGACTGATCGGAAGATAGCGCTGTTGGCCCGCGCGCGAAATCTCTGGTCGGCGGGTCTTCGCTGGCTGCGACCATGGTTCCGCGCGCAGACGGACTTGGAGAAATTTCCAATTTAGCCCTTTCTCATCATCGGGGCGGGATATGTGCATCCAAGTAATCTCTATGGCTTAGCCCGTAAAAATGCAATTAATTCAATCTGCGTTATCTACGTAGATTAACCTCACAGCGCGAAGCAGAGACGATCGCAGCGTCGGGATCTAACTTATGGCGTTGAGCCAAGAGGTTATGGCCTGGTCAATCTTTTCCGCTCTCCGATGAGAATGGGCCGGATCGAGCCGCTCTTGCCGCGGGACTATGCGCCAATGCCGAGGTTGGGTAACCGGTGTGGGATCTGCGGGGCCGTCCGCGCGCCGAGAGCGGCGCTTGGCCCAGCGACCTCCGAAGTCCATCGCGAAGCTCATCTGGATTTACGCATGCATTTCCATCGCTTGGTCCGAATGGTCTGAAGCAAGGCTGGCGGTCGATTGTGGCGTGGCTGCCTCGGAATCGATGGTGGTCCCGGAATGGACCCGGTCGCGCCCCGCTCGTTTGGCGCCGTAGAGCGCCTGGTCGGCCTCGCGCAGGACGTCTTCGGCGGTGGTCTCGTCGCCGGTGAAGGTCGCCACGCCGAAGGACGAGGTGACCTGCGGGAGATCCTTGCCATCCGAATGAAGTTGCAGAAGCCGGATCTGGTCGCGCACAAGCTGGGCGCGCTCGACGGCTTCGCCATGGGTAAGACCGGGGAGCAGCAGGACGAATTCCTCGCCGCCGAAGCGGCAGGCGATATCGCCCTTGCGGATGTTCGCGCCCAGCGTCTCGGCGACCCCGCGCAACACCAGATCGCCGATGTCGTGGCCGTAATGATCGTTTACGTGCTTGAAGTGGTCGATATCCGCCATGATGACGCTGACCGGCTGTTTGCTGCGCCGGCTTTTGGCGAACTCGAGTTCGATGGTTTCGTCGAGATAGCGGCGGTTGTGCAGTCCGGTGAGCGGGTCGCGCAAAGATTGATGCCGCAGGCTTTCGCGCAGACGCAGGTTCACCAGCGCTAGTGCGAGATTCTCGCACAGCACGCGCATATCGTCGAGTGCCGGTCGGGCATCGCTTCGTGCGGCGGTTGCGGCGGATTCCTCAAGATACAGCAGGCCGACCGTCTCCCCTTGCGCGATGAGCGGCAGGCAGACGTAGCCGTTGAGAGCATCGGCGGTGAGATGATCGCAGGTCACATCGGTGCTGACATCGGCCACATGGTGTTGCTGTCCGCGCCGGAGCGCCCAGCAACGGGTGGGCGCGAATTCGGGTGCGCTGCTGGTGCATTCGCCCCACTGGGCGACGCGGGACAGGACGGTTGAGGAATTGTTCAGGAAATACAGCGCGCCGCCGCCGATATCGAACAATTGCGGGATAAAGCGCGTGGCTAGGGTTACCAATTCGCGCTGGTCGAGACAGGCCGGAAGCCGGTTGGATATGCGGGCGAGGATCGCACTGGTGTGCTGACGCCCCGCTAGCTCGTGGTCCGCGTGATCGAGGAGCTCGCTTATCCGCCGCTCGGCGTCTTCGCGCCGCTCCATCGCCTGGCGCATGCGCTCGCACATTGCGTTGTAGGCTTTGGCTACGTCCTTGACCTCCCCGATCATCTCTCCTGTGACATCATCGGGGATTCCCGACGCATCCTTGGTACGCATGGCCGCGAGCAGCGGGAGCAGCGACCGGCGAAGCGATCCGGTCAGGAGAAACAGCAAGGCCAGCACCGCGACCGCGCCCGTGCCGATGCCCGCCAGGGCAAACCACTGGCTGACATTCAGCAACAGCGCGAGGCTCTGCCCGTCTTCGTCGAGGACTTGGCGCTGCTCATTGGTGAGATTCAGGACCGCCGAACGCAGCTGTTCGGTCTCGAAGCGACCTTCCTGGGTGGCGACCAGCGATCGAGCGGCCTCGACATTGCCCGACCCGAGCCGACGCAGCATCGCCAATTGGCCCGCGGCCGGACCGAGCACCGCGTCGATCTCGCGCCGGCGGATCGGTAATGCCTGCTTGAGCCGGACAAGCTCGGCCATGGCGGCAACCGCGCGCTTGTCGGCCCGTTGGTATTCTTGCTGGTAGGCAGGAAGGCGACTGATGAGGTAACCGCGCTGTCCCGTTTCGGCGTCGATGACAGCGCGCTCTACGGCGGTTGCGTGTTCAATAACCTGGCGCTGAACCTGCATTTCAGCAAGAAAGGTACTGGCATGGTTTGACAGCCAGACGATAGCGACTGCCGTTGGGACGAGCGCAACAAGCAGCACAGCAGCCACGAGCCTTACGCGGCCAATTATAGTCATAGAGATTGGTTCCAGGAATTTATGTTGTGCAAATCAAGACGCAGACTGCGCGAATTTAATAAAGAAGAAGCCTGACTATTTAATCTTAACAGCATCATCGGCTGGGATCGCCATGCCCGAGAGTGCGGCTCCGCGCTCATATCTATGATAGAAACATGGATAGAAGGTTACGCCCTTTCCTCATCAGGCAGGCTTGGTATGGCGCCTGGAACCCCGGTGCGATCGGATGGCATCCGACGATCGTCTCCGAAGAGGAGCGTCACGGCGTTGGCAGGTGCCCAATCGATCCGCGCTGCGGTATGGTGGCCTAGTGCGTACAAGATTGAGTATCTGTCTGAAGAAGGTTTCCTACCGCTCGGAGGAGGAGGCTCTCGCCGTCATCCGGCGCTCGGGCTTGCAGCTCCGAACGTATCGTTGCGATCGTTGCCGCCTCATACACCTCACGAGCCGCACGAAGGGCAAACGTATTCCCAACCTTACCGAGCGATGATGCCGATCCTCTCGGCCCCCCCTTTTTCCAAAAATTCAGGGGGCGCCCTCCTTCAACCGCTGACGTCGGCCCAGCTCGCCATTCGCGCGTCACCGGACGGCCGGTTTCGGTCGGAAAAGGTGAGCAGCCAACCAACCGTCACGTCGGCGGCAGCTGATCTGGCAAGGGGCTCAAGGAAACGGCAGCGTGACCCAGTTTCGCACCCATTACCGGACTGGCAGCAATCGGCCCACAAGCCGAATTTCGGCGCGAACCGAAACCTGCCATCCATTCAGCTTGAACCGACGGCAATCTGGCGTCCGGACTGGACCACCCGCGCTCCCCAATTTCGGCAATTTCAATTGGCCTGCGGACCCGGGCGGTTCCGCTCCACGACATAGGAAGCGAGCGTCGTCAATTTTCCGCCGGGAGTGTCGATCCGGTCCATGACCTTGATGTCGGCCGACCAGTGCTGCGGCGAGACGCGGTATAGCTGATAGCCCCGCTGGTTGTTCAACAGGCTGAGGTGCGGATTGCGCTCCAGCGCGCCTTGCTGGAATGTATGGCGGGGTGAGCCGTTGCCGCCGGACGTAATCGAACTGGCCAAAAACTCGCTGGCGAGGGGAGGTGTCTCCGGGTCGTTCGGATCGGTGGGCAGGTAGCCGACAACGTGCTGATGCATGTCGCCGCTGCCGATCACGACATTCTGCAGGCCGCGCTCCGCGATCATGTCCGCCAGGCGGCGTCGTGCGGCGGGGTATCCGTTCCAATTGTCCGTGCTGTAGGCAGGGAGCGCCTCGCCGTCGCGGCGCACGTCGAAGGGCATCATCAGCACCTGCTGCGCGATGAAGTTCCAGCCGTGCTGCGCCGTCAGGCCCTGACCGAGCCACGTCTCCTGCTGCGAGCCCAACATCGTGCGGCGCGGATCGTCCCGAACCTGGCGGACCGGCCCGCTGTTCGCCTCACCGAGTTGGCGGCTGCGATGGGAGCGCGTGTCCAGCACATGCATCCGGGCGAGGTCGCCGAAGTCGAACCGGCGGAAGTGGCGGTTGGCGGAATGGGACTTCAGCGCGGCGCGCACCGGCATGTGTTCGAGCCAGGCTTGCAGCGCCGCCGCCTTGCGCGCGGCAAAGGCGGCCGTGTCGCCGTGATCCTTTCCGAAATCGGCCGCCCAGTTGTCGTCCACTTCGTGATCGTCGAAGGAAGCGATGAACGCCGCCCGCGCATGCGCGGCGCGCAGGTCCGGGTCCTGCTTGTACTGGGCATAACGGCGGCGGTAATCGCCCAGCGTGTGCGTTTCGCCCCCCGCGTGGGCGCGGAGCGCGTGCTTGTTCCGCCGTCCGAATTCATAAATGTAATCGCCGTAGTGGAACACCGCATCCAGTTCGGGTTCGGCCGCCAGATGGGCGAAGGCAGTGAAATAGCCGCTCTCAAAGTCGTGGCAGCCTACGCTGGCGATGCGCAGCTGGTCGATCCGTGCGCCGGGCGCGGGCAGGGTGCGGACACAGCCCACCTCGCTGGTGGCGCCTCCCGAATGGAACCGATACCAGTAAGGCCTGTGGGGCTGCAGGCCGCCGCATTCGACATGGATTGCATGGGCCGAATGCGCGTGTGCCAATTCTTCGCCTGTGCGCACAATGGTGCGGAAGGCGGAATCCTGGGCCACCTCCCATGCGACCGGCACCGAGGCTGGCGGCATTCCCCCGGCAGGTTCCAGCGGCTCTGGCGCGAGGCGGGTCCAGATCACGAAACCGTCGGCTGCCGGATCGCCAGCCGCTACGCCAAGCGCGAACGGATCGCGGCGAAACGAATAGGGCCGTCCGGACAGCGTGGAACAGGCCGTCAGCAGGCCGATGGCCGACATGGAGGCGACCAGCTGACGCCGGTCGAGGAGAATCTGGGGCATATTGGATACAAGCCTGGCAGGGAAATGGGCCGGGCGGCGCTGGGAGCGGACCGCCCGGCCGGAGACCGGAAGCGCGCCGAAATCAGAAGCGCATGGAGCCGCCGAATGTGAAGGTGCGGCCGCTGACCGTGCTGGTCATCAGGCGGCGCGCATCGCCATCGGCATATTGGATGATCCGCTCATCCGTCAGGTTCAGCGCTTCCACCCGCAATTGCAGCCGCGGGGTCACGTTGTAATAGGCGGTGGCATCGACCACGGTCGACGGGGAGAAATACTCGCCGATATTGCCATTGCCGCCGTCACCTTTGCGGTAGCGCGAGCGGTAGGCCACCGATCCGCGCGCGCCGAATTGCTCGGTGTCATAATACAGCGTTCCGTTCACCGACCATTTGGACAGGTCGGTGAGCGGCAGCTCGTAAGGCGTGCCCGAATAGAAGACATCGGATTTGCCATCGGCATAGGTGACATTGCCCAGGGCACCGAAATTGCCGAGCGCACCAGGCAGGAAGTCGAAATTGCGCCGTGCGGCCAGTTCCACGCCATGGATCGACGCGCCGGGTCCGTTTATCGGCCTGGTGAAGTTGAAAATGATCGAGCCGTCCTGCCCTTCTTCCAGCAGCGACAGGGGATAACCGGTCTCGCTGTAAGGAAGCTGGTCGGTCTCGCTCGTCACGAAGGATTTCATGTTTTTGTAGAAGACGCCCAGCGCGATCGAGCCGCGCGTACCGTCGTAATATTCCAGCGCGCCTTCGACCGAATCGGCAGTGTAGGGGGCAAGGTAGGGGTTGCCGGCGCTTATGGTGCCGCCATAGCCGGCGACGCGGACCGTCGCCGCGGCGCTGAGATCGGCAAAGCCGGGCCGGCTGATGTTCCGGTTGGCCCCGAAGCGCGCCACCAGCGAGGGCGTGAGGTCGAGCGCCACATTCATCGCCGGCAGGAACCCGTCATAGGTATTGCGTATCTCGACCGGCACCAGGCCGTTCGGAGTGACGGACGAGCCTTTGGAATCGAGCCGAGTGTTGTAATAGCGCACGCCGATATTCGCCCGCAGTCCGATGTCGCCCAGCATCGTGTCGAGTTCGTACTGACCGAAGCCGGCAAAGGTCCGCTCGGTCACCGTATAATCCGTGCCCGCCAACAGATTGCTCTCGTTCAGCGCCGTGTCTTGGCCCAGCGCGGCGAAGATCGCCGGCACGTCGCCGACGATGAAATCTATCTCGCTGCTGTGCGGATTGAGCATGGTGGGCACATTGGCGAGACCGCCGACGTTGTTCACGTTCTTCTGATAGCGATGGGCGCTGTTTTCGAAGTGCTTGAACTCGCCGCCCAGTTTCAGGGTCGAATCACCCGTTACCTCCCAGGCGAGCGCGGCCTCGGCATTGTAGAACTCGCTCTCGATGTTATCTTCGCGAAATTGCAGGCTTTGCAGCGCCCATGCGGCGGGGTCGGCGGGATCGAAATCATAGCTGTTGCGGGGCGTATCGGTTTCCATACCCGCAAAGGAGACCGTGTGGTCGTTCGAGACCATGTAGGCGCGCTGCCACCGCGATTCGAATTGCGAACTGGACCAGCCCGCGAGCGTGGTCAGTTCCAGCCGGTCGGTCAGCATGGTCCGGCCATTCAGCGCCACCTGCCAGAAGTCCGTCTGGTCCTGCGTGGGCTTGGCTTCGTTGCGCAGATCGACGCCGCTGACGCTGGCGGCGTTGATGCTGCCGAATTCGTCGATCACGATGTCATGCACGACCTGCGTGCCGGTGACGTCATTGGCCGAAAGACCGTTGCTGCCGGCATTTCCGATCACGTTTTCCTGCCGATCGTTGGTCAGCCGACCGTAGAGCACGTTGAGGCTGATGTCGGTGCCGTTGCCCGGATCATATTGCAGCGTTCCGGTCAGGCCCAGTCGTTCGCGATCGCTGAACCAGCTGCCATAGGTCTGCGCACGCGAGTTCCAGACCCGTTCGTCGCCCTCGGCATTGACCAGTCGCTCACGGGTTTCGGGGTCGATTTCCGATCCGACGTTGCCGCTGCCGAAGTTCATGCGCGACCAGTTCCAGTTGCGAAATCCCCACTCGATCGTTTCGGTCTGGCTGTAGGCGGCCGAAACGAGAACGCCGAAATCACCTGATCTGGCGGAAGCCAGACCGACCAGACGCGGGGTCAGCGTCTCGGTATACTGGTTCACCTGGCCCTTGGCTCCCAACACCAGGGTGTTGCCCGGATAATCGAACGGCTTGGCCGTGCGCAGCGCTACCGTGCCGCCGATGCCGCCTTCATCCTGTTCGGCGGCATAGGATTTCTCCACCACCACCTGATTGAACAGTTCGGAGGCAAAAACGCTGTAGTCGAACGAGCGCGAGCGGCTCACGCCGCCGCGGCTGTCGAGACCCGAAGCGGTGTTGCTGAGCACTTCCATGCCGTTCAGCTCTGTACGGGTAAAGCTCGGTCCCAAACCGCGGAGCGAAATCTGGCGCCCTTCGCCGCCATCGCGCGAAATGGCGACGCCGGGCACCCGCTGCAGCGCTTCGGCAAGATTCTGGTCGGGGAAGGCGGCGATATCTTCGGCCACGATCACTTCCAGCGATCCGGTCGCCTCGCGCTTGATCGCCTGCGCGACATCCAGGCTGCGGCGAAATCCGGTTACCACGATTTCCGGGGGCGGCGTCGGCTGTACAGCCTCGGGTGTGGCGATGGCAGCGGAGCGCTCCGGAGACGCAAGCTGACTGGGAGAACTACGAGCTGGCCCCTGTGAAACGATCGCAGCGGCGCGCGGCTGTACGATGATCGTGGAGCCCACGATGCGGGCATGGACCGGCAGATCCCGGGTCATCTGCGCCAGCCCCTGCGAGGCGGTCAGCTCGCCGCGCACCTGCCGGCTGCGCAAATCCCGCAGCGCTGCCGGGACAGCGGCCAGCGGCATGCCGGTCGACCGCGACAGGGCGATGAGCGCATCCGCCAGATCCTGCGCCGGCGCATCGATGCGGTAGGTACGGCTCGCCGCTTCCTGCGCAACTGCCGATGCGACGGGTGCCGCGAGCACGGACGTTCCCACAAGCAAAGCCGCGATTTTGGTAAAAGACATGTTAGATCCCCTTCAGTTCCACCTACAAAACGGTGCAGAAGGGTGTTTCCGGACAATGTTTTTCTGATTACACTATTGTTACATTGTTTCTGTTTTATAACGATATTTCTATCGATGAATTACGCCTTGCGATTTCAATGCCATAGAGGCCTTCAAGAGTATTCAAAGTGCCTGCGACATCGGCGATCTTGAAGCGCCCCGTCACGCGGAGAGCGCGGGCTTGGCCATTGGTGATGCGGATCGGGGTCTTGGAGTAGCGGCGCAGTTTCTCGACCAGATCGGCGAGAGGCGCCTCCTTTGCCACGAACCACCCGCTGGCGACCTGCAGCTCGGGTTCGAAACGCACCCGTTGCAGCCTCCCCGACATCGCTCGCACCGCTTCCAAACGCGAGATATCCAGTTCCTCGGTACCGGTGTTGACGCGCACCGACCCGCGCGAAACGGCCACCGTGACGCGGTCGGCCGCCAGCCGGTCGATATGAAAGGCGGTTCCAAGGACCGTAACCCGTGTTTCCCCGATGCGCACCGCCATCGGCCGCGCTGCATCGTGCGCGACATCGAACGATGCCTCTCCGCGTTCGAGATCGATGGCCCGGCGCCAAGGAAGCATCCGCACGCTGATGGAACTGCTGCCGCCGAGAACGACGCTTGTGCCGTCCGCCAGAGCGACGCGCCGCATCTCGCCCGGAGCGCTGCCGTAGTCACGCGGGATCATGGTGGCGGTGAAGAGCACGATGGCCGCCGTCGCCGCGGCCACCAAGGCTACCCGCGCCGAGCTGACCCAGCCGGCCGCGAACAAGCGTCGCGGTGCGGCTGTCGCTGCCGGTTCGGCCGCGCAGGCTGTCTCCAGCTCCTCGCTGTCCCAGATCGCCGCGAGTTCGGCGAAGGCTTCACGGTTCAGCGGGTCGGCGTTCATCCATGCATCGAAGCGCTCGCCATCGGCAGCGTCGAAGACCGAGCGGTTCATCTGGTCGAGCCAGGCCGCGGCTTGTTCGTATGAGCTATCGGTGGCGGTCATCGGATGTCGCCATCCTTGTCGATCTGCAGCGCCCGGCGCAAATCCTGCAGTCCGCGGCTGACATGTTTTTCTACCGATGCGACGGATATGCCGAACTCTGCGGCAATCTGAGCGTGGGAGTGATTGTCGATCCGCCGCTTGCGGAAGACCGCCCGCCTCAGCGATGGCATGGCCGCCAGCGCGGTCTCAAACCTGATCACGCGCAACTGCCCATCAATTATTCGGTCCTGTAGCGGAGCCTCGCATGCAAGATCATCGGCCAGCTCCGCATGTCCGGTGCCTTCCTTGCGAACCATATCGACCAGACAGTTGGAGGCGATCCGGAAGGCCAGCGCATACAGACTCGCCGGTCGTTGCTGCTCGCAATAGCGCAGCAGTTTGATGCAGGCATCCTGCGCCACATCTTCCGCAATATGGCGGGGTTGACCCCGCCGCATCACGTAGGAAACAATCGTATGGCGCAGCGCGGTCCACTCATGATCTGCCGAGGGGGCGCCTTTCGCATGGCTCTTCGGCCCGGAAAGCTGGTCATGCTGGGAGAACATTGCGGACACGGGAGCGCGGACTAGATCGCCAATGTGTCAAACGTGCTGCGGTGCACGTGGGCCGGCGCAGACTTGCTGTCGAGGATGGGAAGCGAGCAAGCTTCCTCGCGGCCGGCAGGGTGCCGCGATCACCACTCCGGTCTGATCCGAAAGCCCTACCGCGCGCGCGCCTCGCCGCGTTGGAGTTCCTCGAAAGATGTTTCCGGTCCCCACGCCTGCAGGCCGGATCGTGGGCACAGTGACCGGGCCAAAGTCCCGTCGCGGCCGATAGGAATCAGTTCGTTTTCAATGACTTGTCGGAGGTGTTGGCTGGGGTGGCAGGGATCGAACCTGCGAATGCCGATACCAAAAACCGGTGCCTTACCACTTGGCTACACCCCAGCACGAGCGCGCCCCTATAGCGGTTTGCGCGGCGATGAAAAGGGCTGACCGCCCCATCGGGCCCATCTCAACTCGCCCGACGCGTCGGGGTGACGGGCGCAACCGCGGGTCGCGCCCGTGCTTGCGGACCCTAGAGAGCCTTGCCTTCGAAGTCTGCCGCCGAATGGCGTTCGCGCAACTGCTCGTTCTCTTCGCCCCAGGTCTTGTTGACGATCCGGCCGCGCTTGACCCCGGGGCGTTCGGCGATGGTCTTCACCCAGCGATCGACATGCTCGTATTCGTGGATCGCCAGGAATGTGCGCGCTTCGCCGTAGATCCCGCCGAAAACGAAGGGGGCGATCCAGGGGAAGGCGGCGATGTCGGCCACGGTGTATTCGTCGCCGCCGAGATATTGCGAGCGCTCGAGCCGCTTGTCGGCGACATCGAACAACCGCTTGGTTTCCATCGCATAGCGGTTGATCGGATATTCGTATTTCTCGGGCGCATAGGCGTAGAAATGGCCGAAGCCGCCGCCGATGAAGGGCGCGCTGCCGACCTGCCAGAACAGCCAGCTGAGCACCTCGGCGCGGGTGTGATCGGTGGGCAGGAAGGCGCCGAACTTTTCCGCCAGATGCATCAGGATCGCGCCGCTTTCGAACACCCGCACGGGCTTTTTGCCGCTGCGGTCGAGCAGCGTGGGGATCTTGGAATTGGGGTTGAGATCGACGAAGCCCGATCCAAACTGATCGCCGTCGCCGATGTTGATCGTCCAGGCGTCGTATTCGGCGCCCGCATGCCCGGCCTCGAGCAGTTCCTCGAGCATGATCGTGGCCTTCACCCCATTGGGTGTCGCGAGCGAATAGAGCTGGAGGTCATGGGTGCCCAGCGGCAATTCCTTATCCTCGCGGGCACCGGAGGTCGGGCGGTTGATGCTGGCGAACTTCCCGCCGTTTTCGGCGTCGTGCGACCAGATTTCGGGCGGCGTATAGCTGGCGTCGGGCAAAGCGTGTCTCCTCGAGTGTCTGTGGCACAGGTGGGGCGCGCAAGGCCGCCAGGCAAGCGGAACCGGAACACCGCCTGGGCGGTTTGGCCTTCACCATGACCAAGCTCATCTATGTCGACGACGATCTCCCGGGGATCAACCGCAAGCGCGCCGGCCGGGGCTGGGCCTATTACGATCCCGACGGCAAGCTGATTGCCGATCGACTGGAGAAGCGGCGGCTGAACGCGATCGCGCTGCCGCCCGCCTATATCGATGCCTGGTTCTGCCCGGCGCCCAACGGCCATATTCTCGCCACCGGCTACGACGCCAAGGGGCGCAAGCAATATCGCTACCATCCCGACTTCCGCGCCAAGCAGGAAAGCGAGAAATACGACGGCTGCATCGCTTTCGGCAATCTGCTGCCGCTGGTCCGCCGCCGGGTCGAGGAGGATCTGCGCGCGCGGACCCTGACCCGCGAACGAGCGGTGGCGAGCGTGGTGCGGCTGCTCGATCTGGGGGCGGTGCGGATCGGGAACGAGGGCTATGCGGCCAGCAACAAGAGCTACGGCGCGACCACCCTGCGCCAGCGTCATGCCGAGGTGACCGGGCACACGCTCCGGCTGCGGTTCAAGGGCAAGGGCGGCAAGCTTCGCGAGCTCAAGCTGACCGACAGCAGCTTGGCGCGCGTGGTCCGCAAGATGCAGGATCTGCCCGGTCAGCACGTGTTCCAATATGTCGACGACGACGGCGCGCATCACGCCGTCGGATCGTCCGATGTGAACGCCTATCTGCGCGAGACCATGGGCGAGGATTTCACCGCGAAGAATTTCCGGACCTGGCATGCCAGCGTGCTGGGATTCAGCATGCTGGCCGGTAGCAAGGAGGGGCTGACGATCAAGGCGGTGCTGGAAGGAGTCTCCGCGCATCTGGGCAACACCCCGGCGGTGACGCGCAAGAGCTATGTCCACCCCGCGGTCATCGATCTGATCGGCAAACAGTCGGAGTGGCGCGAGACCCTGAGCCTGCCGCGCAGCACCAAATGGCTCAGCCGCGAGGAGCGCGGGCTGCTCGCGCTGCTGCAGGACGGCCCGCGCGCCGCCGAACTGCTCGCCGCCTGAGCCGCGGTCTGGTCGATTGCACGGCGCAGTGTCTGCCGATACGGAAGGCGGCATGACCCAAACCCACCCTTTCTTCGACCTGCACACCCACGGCTTCGTGCGGTTGGCGACCAGCACTCCCAAGGTGCGCACCGCCGATGTCGCCTATAATGCCGATGGGATCATCGGCGAAGCGCGCAAGGCGGCCGCGCACCAGGTCGATCTCTTGCTCTATCCCGAACTGAGCCTGTCATCCTACGCGATCGACGATCTGCACTTGCAGGTCGCGTTGCTCGATGCGGTCGAAACCCATCTCCAGCGGATCGTCGAGGCAAGTCGCGAGTTCGCGACCGTGCTGGTGATCGGCGCCCCGCTGCGGCGCAACGGGCGGATCTACAATTGCGGGATCGCGATCGCGCGCGGGACGATCCTGGGCGTGGTGCCCAAGAGCTATCTGCCCAATTACCGCGAGTTCTACGAGAAGCGCTGGTTCGTGCACGGACGCGATTGCGTCGATCTCGCGATCCCGATCGGCGGCGCTGAAGTCCCCTTCGGGGTCGATCTGATCTTCGCGCATGAAAGCATCCCGGGCTTTGTCTTCGGGATGGAGATCTGCGAGGATTTCTGGAGCCCGGTGCAGCCGGGGACGCAGGCCGCGCTCGCGGGCGCGACCATTCTGCTCAACCTGTCGGCCTCCAACATCACCATCGGCAAGTCGGACGAGCGTCACATGCTCAGCCGCGCCAGTTCCTCACGCTCGGTCTGCGCCTATGCCTATTCGGCCAGCGGTCACGGCGAGAGCACCACCGACCTCGCCTGGGACGGACAGGGCATGATCTACGAACTCGGCGATCTGCTCGCCGAGAGCGTGCGCTTCGACCGCGAGCCCGAATTGTGCATCGCCGATATCGACTGCCAGCGCATCCTCAGCGACCGGATGCGGATGCAGACCTTCAACGATGCCGCCGACGAATGCGGCCGCCCCGAGGACCGGTTCCGCACCGTGGTGTTCGATCACGAACCCGCGGGCGGCGATGTCGGACTGCGCCGCCCGATCCGCCGCTTTCCCTTCGTACCCAACCGCCAGAACAAGCTGGACGAGGATTGCTACGAGGCGTTCAACATCCAGGTCGACGGACTGATCCGCCGGATCCAGGCGACCGATCCGAAATGCCTGGTGATCGGGGTGTCGGGCGGTCTCGACAGCACCCATGCGTTGATCGTCGCGGCCAAGGCCTGCGACAGCCTGGGGCTGCCGCGCTCGACCATCCGCGGCTATACGCTGCCCGGCTTCGGCACTTCGGACGGCACCAAGTCCAACGCCTGGCGGCTGATGGATGCGCTCCAGATCACCGCCGAGGAGATCGACATCAGGCCGACCGCCGCGCTGATGCTCGAGAACATCGGCCACGCCTTCGCCGGCGGCGAACCGGTCTACGACATCACCTTCGAGAATGTTCAAGCCGGCCTGCGGACCGATTACCTGTTCCGGCTGGCGGGGCAGCACGGCGGCTGGGTGATCGGGACGGGCGATCTGAGCGAGATCGCGCTGGGCTGGAGCACCTATGGCGTGGGCGACCACATGAGCCATTACAACGTCAATTCGGGTGTGCCCAAGACGCTGATCCAGCACCTCATCCGCTGGACGACCACCACAAGGCAGTTCGACGAAAGCTGCGATGCGGTGCTGCACGACATTCTCGCGACCGATATCTCGCCCGAATTGGTGCCCGCCGGCGAGGATGGCGAGATCCAGCGCACCGAGAGCAAGATCGGGCCATACGAACTCAACGATTTCTTCCTCCACCACATCGTGCGTTGGGGGCAGAAGCCCAGCCATGTCGCCTTCCTCGCCTGGCACGCCTGGCGGGACGCGCGAGAGGGGATCTGGCCGGAAGGCTTTCACGAGGAGCGCAGGAGGCAATACGACCTCGCGACGATCGCCGACTGGCTCGAGAAATTCCTGCTGCGCTTCATCCAGTTCAGCCAGTTCAAGCGCAGCGCCATGCCCAACGGGCCCAAGGTCAGCGCGGGCGGGGCGCTCAGCCCGCGCGGCGACTGGCGCGCGCCCAGCGATGCGGTGGCGGATTTGTGGTTGGCCGAATTGCGCGATAATCTCCCGGATTAGGAAACCAGCGCAGCGCGCGACCGTTGAGGGAGCAATCTAGGATGTCTTCCCGAATGACCGCGCGTATCAATGCCATCGCCACAGCCGTGCCCGATTGCGACTTCGAACAGGACTACCGCCACTGGGCGATGCGCCGGCTCGAGGGTCGGCGCGAGGCGAAGCTCTATGCGCGGATGGCGGAGCGGTCGGGCATCGAGCATCGCTGGTCGGTGCTCGACGAGGAGGATGCCAAGCTCGACGAGGGCGCGGGCTTCTACGCCGCCGAACCGCCGAGCACCGCCGAGCGCATGGCAATCTACGCCAAAGAGGCGCCCGAACTGGCACTGGCGGCGATCAGGAAGCTGGGCAAACTCGGCATTGTTACGCATATCGTCGTTGCAAGTTGCACCGGCTTCGTGGCGCCGGGGATCGACCAGATCCTCGCGCGGCGGCTGGGGCTGGCGGGCTCGGTCGAGCGGGTGCTGGTGGGGTTCATGGGCTGCTACGCCGCGGTCACCGCGCTGCGCACCGCGCGGCATATCGTCCGCAGCGAACCCGAGGCGCGCGTGCTGGTGGTGACCGTCGAGCTCTCCAGCCTGCACCACCAGGACCATGACGAGATCGAGCCGCTGCTCGCCGGCGCGCAGTTCGGCGACGGTGCGGCTGCGGCGATCGTCAGCGGCGCGGGCCCCGGGCTCGAGCTCGGCGAGGGCCTCTCCGCGACTCTGGAGGACAGCGACGGGCTGATCACCTGGCATATCGGCGACACCGGCTTCGAGATGCATCTCTCGGGCGAGGTGCCCGGCCGGATCCGCGACGCGCTGCTGACCCCCGAGGTCCGCGCGCGGATCGCGGGCGACGAATTGCCCGAGGCCTTCGCGGTCCATGCCGGCGGCCGCTCGATCCTCGACGCCATCGAGAACGGGCTGGGGCTCGCGCCCGATGCGCTCGATCATTCGCGCGCGGTGCTGCGCGATTTCGGCAATATGTCCTCCTCGACGCTGATGTTCGTGCTCGAGCGCACGCTGCGCGACGCGCCTCGCGACGGGGTCGCGCTGGCCTTCGGCCCGGGGCTGGCAATGGAAGGCTTCCGCTTCGGCTGGAGCGCGTGAAGACCTATGCTTGAAGACAGACTGATCGCCCAGGAGATGATGGACGAGCCGGGGATGGACCTGGCCACCTATCGCGCGGTCCTGCAGGATCTCGCCAAGGTCAACCGCGTGACCCGCGCGCATGCCCCGACGCTGGCCTATCTCGACCGCGCGCTGGCGGGACGCGATTCCTTCCGCCTGCTCGATGTCGGCTTCGGCGATGGCGACATGCTGCGCGAGATCGCCGCCTGGGCCAAGCGCAAGGGCAAGACCGCCTATCTGGTCGGGGTCGATCTCAACCCCAAGAGCAAGGTCGTCGCGCGCGAGAGCACGCCCTGCGACCTGCCGATCGAATATTGGACCGGCGATTATGCCGAGGTGATCGCGCGCGATTTCGATGTCGTGATCTCGAGCCTGGTCGCGCATCACATGACGCATGACGAGCTGGTCGCCTTCCTGATCGGGATGGATACGCACGCCAAATGCTGCTGGTTCGTCAACGATCTGCACCGCCACGGCTTCGCCTATTTCGGCTACCCGCTGCTCGCGCAGCTGGCGGGCTGGCACCCGATCGTGCGCCACGACGGGCATATGTCGATCGCGCGCTCCTACCGTCCGG
>JAHJWA010000107.1 GCA_018828205.1 Alphaproteobacteria bacterium | reverse complement strand
GGGCTCGATGCGAATCTCGCGGGCAAGACCGTGGGCATTCCCAAGGAATACCGGATGGAGGGCACCGATGCGGCGATCCTCGAGAGCTGGGAGCGCGGCAAGCAATGGCTGCGCGATGCCGGCGCCAAGATCGTCGACGTGTCGCTGCCGCACACGAAATACGCGCTGCCCGCCTATTACATCATCGCCCCCGCCGAGGCATCGTCCAACCTCGCGCGCTACGACGGCGTGCGCTACGGTCTGCGCGATCTGCCCGAGGGCGCGGGGCTGCAGGACATGTATGCCGAGACCCGCGAGGCGGGCTTCGGCGACGAGGTCAAGCGGCGCATATTGATCGGCACCTATGTGCTCAGCGCGGGCTTCTACGACGCCTATTACACCCAGGCGCAGAAGGTCCGCACGCTGGTGGCGCGCGATTTCGAGCAGGCTTTCGCGCAATGCGACCTGATCCTCGCCCCGACCACGCCGACCGCCAGCTTCCCGCTGGGCGAAAACAGCGAAGACCCGCTGGCGATGTATCTCAACGATGTCTTCGCGGTCCCCGCCAGCCTCGCCGGCCTGCCGGCGATGAGCGTCCCCGCGATGCAGAATTCCGACGGTCTGCCGCTCGGTCTGCAGCTGGTCGGCAGGCCCTTCGACGAGCAGGGCGTGCTCAACGCCGGGCTGGCGATCGAGCAGCGCGCGGGCTTCACCGCGCAGCCGGAGAAGTGGTGGTGCTGAGTTTCGGTCCCGTCGAATGGATCGCCTCGATCGCGGTGGCGATCACGATGTTCGTCGTCCCGGTATGGGTCGCGAGCCGCGGCAAGACGGGCGAAGCGCGCTTCGACGCGGATGGCAAGGTAATCGACGATGAGTAACTACCGCATCCAGGGCGCCACGGGCGATTGGGAGGTCGTGATCGGCCTCGAGGTCCATGCGCAGGTCACCTCCAACGCCAAGCTGTTCAGCGGCGCCAGCACCGCCTTCGGGGCCGAGCCCAACACGCAGGTCAGCCTCGTCGATGCGGCGATGCCGGGCATGCTGCCCGTGCCCAATGCCGAGTGCATCCGCCAGGCGGTGCGCACCGGCATGGCGATCGAGGCGCAGATCAACAAATGGAGCCGGTTCGACCGCAAGAACTATTTCTACGCCGATCTGCCGCAGGGCTACCAGATCAGCCAGCTCTACCACCCGATCGTGGGCGAGGGCTCGCTGACGATCGATGCCGACGAGAAGGCGGGCATCCCCAAGGACAAGGTGATCGGGGTCGAGCGGATCCATATCGAGCAGGACGCGGGCAAGCTGATGCACGACCAGCATCCCACCATGTCCTATGTCGATCTGAACCGCACCGGGGTGGCGCTGATGGAGATCGTCAGCCGCCCCGACATGACCTCGCCCGCCGAGGCCGGCGCCTATGTCCGCAAGCTGCGCAGCATCCTGCGCTATGTCGGCTCGTGCGACGGGAACATGGAAGAAGGCTCGATGCGCGCCGACGTCAACGTCTCGGTGCGCAAGGTCGGTGATCCCGAACTGGGGACCAGGACCGAGACCAAGAACGTCAATTCGGTGCGCTTCGTGATGCAGGTCATCGAGTTCGAGGCGCGCCGCCAGGTCGATCTGATCGAGGACGGCGGCGAGGTGGTGCAGGAGACCCGGCTGTTCGATCCGGGCACCGGGACCACGCGGACCATGCGCAGCAAGGAAGACGCGCATGATTATCGCTATTTCCCCGATCCCGATCTGCTGCCGCTGGTGCTGGAGGAGGATTTCCTCGCCGAGTGCCGCGCGAGCCTGCCCGAACTGCCCGACGCCAAGCGCCGCCGCTACACCGAGCAGCTCGGGCTCACCGATTACAACGCGCGCGAGCTGACCGCCGAGGTCGAGACCTTCGCGCGCTACGAGACGCTGCTCGCCGAGACCGCGCGCCGCGCCGGCAAGAGCGAGGCCGAGGTCGCCACCCAGGTCGCCAACTGGGCGCTGTCGGTGGCGCCAGGCGTGCTCAAGTCGCTGGGCGAGGAAGCCGATCCGGCGCATGCCACCGCGCAGGCGCAGGCCGCGATCCTCGAACTTCAGGCCGCGGGCACGATCAGCGGCGGGCAGGCCAAGGAAATCTACGAGATCGTGCTCACGACCGGGCGCGAACCGGACGAGATCGCCGAGACCGAAGGCCTCAAGCAGGTCAGCGACACCGGCGCGATCGAGGCTGCCATCGACGAGATCCTCGCCGCCAACCCCGACAAGGTCGAACAGTACCGCGGCGGCAAGGACAAGCTGTTCGGCTTCTTCGTCGGCCAGACGATGAAGGCGATGCAGGGCAAGGCCAATCCGGCGGTCGTCAACGACCTGCTCAAGGCCAAGCTGGGGTGAACTGGCGGCAGGCGATTGCGGGGATTGCCGTTCTCGCCTCCGCCTGCGCGTCCGTTCCGCCGCCCGGCTCGGCGGTCACGCTCGAAGTCGCAGGCGCGCCGATAAGCGCCGAGGAAACGGGACAGGCGTTCTTGTACCGGCTGCCCGGAGCCGAAGACCCTGCCGGAATTGCGGCGCAGACATGGTCGATGCTGGGCCGCGAGGATCGCGCAGCGATGACGGGCGATTCCGAATATCTGCCGCAACCCTGCACCCCCGTGCCCGATGCGCCCCGAGGCCGCGAAAGCGTCGTCGCGGCAATCGCGCAGCAGGCGGCGACCAGCAGGGTCGTGATCGTCAACGAAAGCCACACGGTCACCCGTCACCGCGAAACCGTGCGGCAGTTGCTCGGCGCGCTGCGGCCGCTCGGCTTCTCGGTCTATGCTGCGGAGACCTTCTCGAACGCCGAGGACGAAGCCGACCCGGTCGCGCAGCATTCCGGTCTCGCCTGGCCGCATCTGGTCGACGGTTACTACAGCCGCGAACCGGCGTTCGGCAACGCCGTCCGCGAGGCCAAGCGGCTCGGCTACCGGTTGGCCGCCTACGAGGAAACGCCGTCGCAATCCGCACCCGATGGCTCCGACCGGACGAGCAGTATCGCCGCGCGCGAGACCGCGCAGGCGGCAAATCTCGCCGTGATCCTTGCTGGCATGGGGCCGGAGGAGAGGCTGCTGGTCCATGTCGGCTATTCGCATGCCGCGGAAACGCCTCTCGGGCAGCACGGCGATCTGTGGATGGCCGCGCGGCTGAAGGCGGCGACCGGCATCGATCCGCTTACCGTGTCGCAAACGCTGTGTTCGAGCGAAGGCGGGGAGGTGTTTCTGGCGCTCCTTCCCGAGGACCGGCCCGCCGGAATGGTCGATATCGTCCTGTCGCATCCGCTAACCCGGTTCGAGAATGGCCGTCCCCTGTGGCGCCGCGAGACCGGCGCCATTGCGGTCCCGATCCCAGACCAATTGCGCCGCACCGGGCAGCCGCTGATCGTCGAGGCTTTCCTGGCAGGCGAGCCGCTCGACGCCGTGCCGGTGGACCGCGTCTATCTCGAACCCGGCGAAGACATCCCGCTGTTGCTTCCACCGGGAAGCTACCGGGTGCGAGCCGTGGTGCCGGCAACCGGATAGGATCCCGCGCGGGGACGGAGCGCTTCGAACGGGCATCCTTTCAGCGCTTGAACCGCCCTATCAGGCGCCCTAGCGCAAGCGCGAGGCGCGCCGGGGAGCGCGCCGGGAAAAGGACATCCGTATCATGCTCAAATCCGCTCTTACCGCCACGCTGCTCGCCGGGGTGGCTGCCTCCGCCGTTTCGCTTGCGACCCCGCTTGCCGCGAAAGAGGGGATGTTCACCCCCGACCAGTTGCCGCTGATCGCCGAAGACCTGCGCGCGACCGGGCTCGAGATCGCTCCCGAGGCGCTGTCCGATCTGACCGGGTTCCCGATGGGCGCGATCGTCTCGCTGGGGGGCTGTTCGGCGAGCTTCGTCTCGCCCCAGGGGCTGGTGGTCACCAATCATCACTGCGCGCGCGGATCGGTGCAGTACAATTCCACCGCCGAGAACAACTATCTGGTCGATGGCTTTCTCGCCGCGGCCAAGACCGACGAGCTGCCGGCCGCGCCCGGCTCGCGCATCTATGTGACCGTGGCCGAGGAAGACGTGACCGCGCGGATGCGCGAGGGCACCGAGAGCCTCGAGCCCGCGGCGCGCTACGACCTGGTCGAGCAGCGCAACAAGGACATCACCGCCGAATGCGAGGCCGACGCCGGTTATCGTTGCCTCGTCGCCAGTTTCTACGGCGGCGCGCAATACAAGCTGATCAAGCGGCTCGAAGTGCGCGACGTGCGGCTGGTCTATGCCCCGGCGGATTCGGTCGGCAAATATGGCGGCGATATCGATAACTGGCAGTGGCCGCGCCACACCGGCGATTTCGCCTTCTACCGCGCCTATGTCGCCCCCGACGGTTCGGCGGCGGATTATGCCGAGGAGAACGTCCCCTACCAGCCCGAGCATCACCTCAAAGTCAGCGCGGGCGGGCTCGAGGAAGGCGATTTCGTGATGGCCGCGGGCTATCCCGGGTCGACCTCGCGCTATGCGATGCTGGCGGAAGTCGAGAACACTTTCGACTGGCAGTACCCGACCTTCGTGACGCTGCTCAACGAGTGGATCGACACGATCGAAGAGGCCGCGCCCGCGGATAGCGACGCGCGGGTCAAATATGAGTCGCGGCTCGCCGGGCTCAACAATTACGAGAAGAACCTGCGCGGTCAGATCGAGGGCGCGCGCCGGGTCGGGCTGGTCGAGCGGCGCCGGATGCGCGAGGCGGCGCTGGCCGAGTGGATCGCGGCGGATCGATCGCGTGCACCCTATGGCACGGCGATCACCCAATTGTCCGCGCTGGCCGATGAGAGCGCCGCCGCCGCGCGGACCAATTTCTGGTACAATTACGGCACCAATTTGCAGATGCTTTCGGCCGCCGAGAGGATCTACCGGCTGGCGCAGGAGCGGCAGAAGCCCGATGCCGAGCGCGAGCCCGGCTATCAGGAACGCGACATGAGCTTCTTCCGCCAGGGCCTGCAGGCGCTCGACCGGCGCTACGATCCCGCGGTCGACAAGGCCGAGTGGATGCTGTTCCTCGACAAATATCTCGCCCAGCCGGAAGCGGCGCGGGTGGAGGTGCTCGACCGCCAGCTGGGGATTGCGGGAACGCCCGACCGCGCGGCGCTGGAGAACCGAATCGACGGTTTTTACGAACAGACCCGGCTCGGCGAGGCGGAGTATCGCACCAGCCTGCTCGAGGCGACGCCCGAGCAGCTCGAGGCGAGCGAGGATCCTTTCATCCGGATGGCGGTGGCGCTCTATGAATACGAGCGCAAGCTCGAGGCCGAGGGCGAGGTTCGCACCGGGCGCGCGCTGGCGCTGCGTCCCGCCTATATGGAGGCGATCACCGGCTGGCAGGCCTCGCAGGGGCTGCTCGCCTATCCCGATGCCAACAGCACGCTGCGGGTGACCTATGGCACGGTGCTGGGCGGCTCGCCGCGCGACGGCATGGCCTATCTGCCCTTCACCACGCTGGAAGGCCTAGCCGAGAAGGATACCGGCGAGGAGCCCTTCAACGCCCCGGCCGGTCAGCTCCAGGCGATCCGCGACAAGGACTATGGCCCCTATGCGCTCGAAAGCCTGGGCTCGGTGCCGGTGAACTTCCTCTCGGATCTCGATTCCACCGGCGGCAATTCGGGTTCGGCCACGCTCAACGCGCGCGCCGAGCTGGTCGGGCTGCTGTTCGACGGCACCTTCGAGAGCGTCAATTCGGATTGGGATTTCGACCCGCGCACCACGCGCACGATCCATGTCGACACCCGCTATATGCTGTGGGTGATGGACAAGGTCGACGGCGCGCAGGCGCTGATCGAAGAGATGGACGTGGTCGACTGACCGCCGCCGGGTCGCGGGCATGAAAAAGGGGCGCCGGAGTGATCCTCCGGCGCCCCTTTTGTCTGGGCAGATAGCGCCGGGCTTTAGCCCTGGCGTTCTCCGGTCAGCGCCATGTCGCCGAAGG
>JAHJWA010000012.1 GCA_018828205.1 Alphaproteobacteria bacterium | reverse complement strand
CATGTCGTTCAGCACCATCAACAACGCCTTCGCCGCCATCGCCGCTCTCGCCATCTCGGCCATCGTCATGGCCGCCGCGATCGTCCCCGCCAGCCCGACCGGCTTCATCGCCTGACACGCTGGCAACCCCAAACCCTATTCGAACAGGAAGGAAACCATGTCCAATCTCTTCAGCAGCAAGCTTTTCGCCGCCGGCTTTTCGCTGGTCATCTCGGGGGCCTTTCTGGCCATGGCCATCGTCCCCGCATCGCCCGGTGGCCTGATCGCATGAGCGATCTGCGCCAGACCGGCCCGGGCGGTCCGCCGTCGAAGGACTTTCGACTGGACCGCCAGCGCGGCAAGCTGATGGGGGTCTGCGCCGGGATCGCCGCTTACTTCGGGATCGACGTCAATCTGGTCCGGGCAGGCTTCGTGATCGCCACCTTGGTCGGCTTCGGCAGTGCGATCCTTATCTACCTCGCGATCGCTCTGATCGCGGATTGAGAGGCGCGGAGCGATCCGCGCCTCTCGCATGTCAGTTCACATGGCCGAAATGCCGCCGTCGAGCTTGAGCTCCGCGCCGGTCATGAACTTGCTCTCGTCGCTGGCGAGATAGACCACCGCATTCGCGATATCGTCGGGTTCGCCCACTGTCTTGAGCGGGATCTGGCGCGCCAGCTTTTCCAAGAGCACCGGCTTATCGATATTGTGATGCCGCGCGGTGCCGTCGAGGATCGGCGTGTCGACGAAGGTCGGATGCACCGAATTGCAGCGGATGTTCATCCGGTTCTTGGCGCAATGCAACGCGATCGATTTCGACAGCATCCACACCGCCGCCTTGGAGGAATTGTACGCCGGCATCGTGTCGCTGGCGATCAGCCCGGCGATGCTGGAAATGTTGATGATCGACCCCGGCGCATGCTCGCGCATCAGCGGCAGGGCTTTCTGGCAGCCGTGGAAGATCGAATCGACATTGACCGAGAAGCAGCGCTTCCAATCCTCGAAGGTGCAGGCCTCGATATTGCCGCCCACGCCGATCCCGGCGTTGTTGACCAGCACGCTCAGCCCGCCGAGATGGTCGCGCGCGGCTTGGACCGCGGCTTCCCAGGCCTCGGGGTCGGTGACGTCGTGCGCGACGCCGAAGGCGGTGCCGGCACCCAGCTGCGCGTTGATCAGGGTCGCGGTCTCCTGCGCGCCGTCGCCATTGATGTCGGTGCACAGCACGCGCGCGCCCTCTTCGGCCAGCCTTGTCGCATGCGCGCGGCCCAGCCCCTGCGCCGCGCCCGTCACCAGCGCCAGCTTGCCCGCGCAGCGATTGCCCTTGGTCGTGCTCATAATCTCTCTCCCGATAGGATGTTCTGTCCCAGCAGCAAGAGCAGCCGGACATCGATGCCGCAACCTTCGGTGCGCTTGGCATCGAGAAATCGGGGCAGTTGCGCTCGCGGGATGCGGTGGACGGTGATATCCTCGCTTTCGGTCCCGCCGCCGGGGCCGACCTGCTCCAATTGCGTCGCGCGAACGAGGGTGAAGCTTTCGCTCACCATCCCGGGCGAGGAAAAATAGCTTCCGCGATCCTCGAGCCTGCCGGCGCGATAGCCGGTCTCCTCCTCGAGCTCGCGCCCGGCGGCGGCGAGGTCATCCTCGTCCTCCGCGCCCTCCTCGTCGCCGATCAGACCGGCGGGAAGTTCGATGCAATTGCGCCCCAGCGGCACGCGGTACTGTTCGACCAGGATCACGTCGTCGCCGATCAGCGCCAGGATCACCGCGGCGCGGATATTGCGCGTCCGGCCGACATATTCCCAACGCCCCCGGGTCTTGGCGACGACATATTTGCCCTGCCAGACGATCTCTTCGGGCGCGTCGCGGTCGGCGGTCATTATGAGCCCCTTCCCTTGAGGGAAGGGGTTGGGGATGGGTGTGCCCAGGCCGTTGGCGCCGAACCCCCACCCCCGGCCCCTCCCCAAGGGGAGGGGAGCAAGAGTGCCTCCCCGATCAAACCTCGATCAGACGGTCGGGCAGTTCGTTGACATCATCCGCGGTGCGCGGGAAATGCTCGGCCAGCACCTGGCCCACATCGCGCACCCCGGCGGCCATCCCTTCGGCCACACAGCCGCGCTTGATGTCGCTCAGCATGTCGGCCATCGCCTCGCCCCAGACATCGGCGGAAACCTTCTCGGCGATCGGCCGGTCGGCGACGATTTCGGCGCGGTGTTCCTGCATCGAGAGATAGATCAGCACCCCGGTGCGGCCATGCGTGCGGCGCTCGGCGCCGACCTTGAAATGGGAGATCGCGCGGTCATGGACGCGCGCGGTCTTGACCGGGCCGGGGACGACGCGGAACCTGAGCGCATCCCACGACAGCAGCACCCAGGTCACCACGAAGGCGATCAGGCCGAGCATGATCGTCATGGTGGCAATTTCGCCATTGGTCCATTCATGCGTCCAGCCGCCGATCAGCGAATCCCACAGATCGAGGAAGGGCCGGGGAAGGATCGCGAACAGGCTCATCGCGGTAAAGGCGATCCCGGCCGACCACATCAGCACGACATCGGTGTAGCCGTCCGAGCGGTCGGCGAGCACGGTCACGATCTCGCCGCTGGTCATGCTTTCGGCGCTTGCGACCGCATCGGTCACGATCGCATGCTGGTCTTGCGTCAAATAGGCCATCTACCAACCCCCGGAGGCGCCGCCGCCCCCGAAACTGCCGCCGCCGCCGGAGAAGCCGCCGAAACCGCCGCCTCCCCCGCCGAAGCCGCCCCCTCCGAAGCCGCCATCGCCGAAGCCGCCGCCATCGCTGTCGGTCAGCCCGCCGACGACCGCCTTGCCCACTTCCCAGAGGATGATGTCGCGCGCAAAACCGCCCGCGCCGCCGCCGCGAAAGCGCCGCTTGCCGCGCCGGCCGAACATCGGCAGCACAAAGAAGAACAGGATGAAGCCCAGCCAGATCAGCGCGCCGATCGGGAAACCGCCTTCGCCCGCATTTGCGCGCTCCTGCGTGGCCTGCTGGGCGATCGCCGCCGCTTCCTCGGGGGGCAGTTCGAGCTGGGTGACGATCCGCTGCGCGCCTTGGGCGATACCGGCGGAAAACTCACCCTCGCGGAAATAGTCCTTCATTTCCTCGATATATTCGAAGGCCAGCCCGTCGGGGAGGATGCCTTCGAGGCCATAGCCGACCTCGATCCGCATCAGCCGCTCATTGGGGGCGACGATCAGCAGCACGCCATCGTCGCGTTCGGAATCGCCGATCCCCCATTCGCGCCCGAGGCGATAGCCATAGTCGGCGATGTCGTAGCCCTGCAGGTCCGGTAAGGTCGCGATGACGAACTGGCGCTGGTTGCGCTGTTCGAATTCGCTCAATTGCTGCGTCAGCTGCGCCTCGGTGGCCGCGTCGATGATGTTCGCGGCATCGACCACCGGTGCGGTGCCGCGCTCGGGGAAATCCTGCGCATGGGCGGCAGGAGCCAGCGCGAGCGCGGCCAGCAGGACGAGGAAACGGCGAAGGAAACCGATCGGATAGGTCATTCCGGCGATGTCAGCCCCGCTCAGTTTGTTGCGGGGGCGGTATCGCTGCGGCCCATGTCGAGTTCCGGCGCGACTTCGGCACCTTCGGTCGCGGCCTCGTAGGGGACCAGCGGCTCGGCACCGTGGATGATGTTGGCGCCGATCGTGTCCGGGAAGGTGCGGATGGTGGTGTTATACTGACGCACCGCCTCGTTGTAGTCGCGGATCGAGGTCGAGATGCGGTTTTCAGCGCCCTCGAGCTGGACCATCAGCCGGCCGAAATTCTCCTGGCTGCGCAGTTCGGGGTAGCGTTCGACCGAGACCAGCAGCCGCGACAGCGCGCCGCCGAGCTGGCTTTGCGCCTGCTGGTACTGCTGCATGGCTTCGGGATTGCTGAGATCGTCGCCATCGACCTGGATCTCGGGGCGGGTCGCCGAGGCGCGCGCCTCGATCACGCCCTGGAGCGTGTCGCGCTCCTGCTCGGCGGAGGACAGCACGACCTGCTGGAGATTGGGGATGAGATTCGCGCGGCGCTGGAACTGGGCCTCGACATCGGCCCATTTGGCCTTGGCGTTTTCTTCGGCGGCGGGGACCGAATTGATCCCGCAGGCCGACAGCGTCAGCGCCATGGCGGCGATGCCGATGGCCCGGGTTGCGGTGCGGAAGCTTGCGAAGCGATTCATGAGATACCCCTCGGTGGAAAACTGTCTTACCCAGATAGCACGGTTGCCGGCTCGTTCAAGCAAAGCCGTTGCGAGAGGGCGGGCTTGAGCGCTCCGGGCGTCCATGGCAGGGCGCGGGTGGAACCGAGGGAGGATGCCATGAAGCTGGCCAGCGAATTCAAGAAATTCATCGCGCGCGGGAATGTGATCGATCTGGCGGTCGGGGTGGTGATCGGCGCGGCCTTCAGCGGGATCGTCACCCAGTTGACGCAGGGCGTGATCATGCCGCTGATCGGCTGGATCTTCGGCGATATCGACTTTTCCAACTGGTTCCTGCTGCTGGGCGAAGTGCCCGAAAGCTACGATGGCGCGCTCGACAATTACGAACAGCTCAAGGAAGCGGGCGTCGCGATGATCGGCTATGGCGCGCTGCTCACCGCGCTGCTCAATTTCCTGATCGTCGCCATGGCGCTGTTCGTTCTGGTGCGCAGCGTCAACCGTGTGACCGAGGAGATGCAGCGCAAGCAGGCGGCGACCGAGGACAGCTCGCAGAACCCCGAAGTGCCCACCGATCCGCAGCTCGACGTGCTCAAGAAGATCCTCGCGGAGCTCAAGCGCGAGCCCGCAGCGCCATCGGACCCATCGTCCACTTCACATTAAGCTTCGGATCGCTATATGGGGCGGGTCGGTTTCGGCCGACTATGGCGATAAAGTGTTGCGTACAATAGGCACAACGGACCCGGGGGCAGTACCCGGCGGCTCCACCACCAGCGGCGAGAAACCGCCTTTGATGCTGGGGCCGAACTAGGATCGACGTGTGTTGAAAAGCGCAGTTTTTGCTCGGGCTGAGTAACCCGTTCAAGGCTCAAAACCATAAGTGCCAATGACAATGAAGCACTCGCTCT
>JAHJWA010000106.1 GCA_018828205.1 Alphaproteobacteria bacterium | reverse complement strand
GAGCAGCGCGTTGAAGGCGTTGCGCGAGAGCATGTGGACTTCGTCGACGATGTAGATCTTGTAGCGCGCGCTGACCGCTGAGTAGCGCACCGCCTCGATGATCTCGCGGACGTCGTCGACCCCGGTGTGGCTGGCGGCATCCATCTCGATGACATCGATATGCCGCCCCTCGGCGATCGCGACGCAGGGCTCGCAGACCCCGCAGGGATCGATGGTCGGGCCGCCGGTCCCGTCGGGACCCACGCAGTTGAGCGCCTTGGCGATCAGCCGCGCGGTCGAGGTCTTGCCGACCCCGCGCACCCCGGTCATCAGGAAGGCATGCGCCAGCCGGTCGCGCGCGATGGCATTGGCCAGCGTGCGGACCATCGGCTCCTGCCCGATCAGCTCGGAAAAGGTCTGCGGGCGGTATTTGCGCGCGAGCACGCGATAGGGCTGCGCGGGTGCGTCAGCGGCGGGTTTGGCTGCGGGCGCCGGATCGGGCGCGCCGAACAGCGCTTCCTGCCCCGCCTGCTCGAGCTCGGCGGCGCTTGGCGCTGCCTCCTCGGGATCGGGCGCAGGCGCGCTTTCCCATGGCAGGCCGTCTGTGTTGTCCGGTGAATCACCCATCCGCCCTAGCTAGGGCGTGCGCGGGCATTTGTCATGCTGGCGTTTGCCATGGCGAAGGGGGAAATAGGAGCCGAGCGACCCGTCGCAATTCACCTGGGCTGCTTCCTTCCGGACCTGACCCGGTGAGCGAACGCAAACGTCCACCCGACTCCCGGGGCGCCCTATGGCGGGGAAGTCGCCGGGGTTCAAGGTTTTCGTGTGGGGGCGTCATTGCGAGGAGCGAAGCGACGAAGCAATCCATCGCCCGCGTCCACAAACCGGCGCGCAAGCCTAGTTGAAATTGTCCGCGTAGGCCTGGAGCTTCAAATTGCGCACCGGGGTCGTGTGGACCCGTGCAGCGATGCCGTGGCGGTCGGCATAGGCCTTGGCCTCCTCGCTCGAGGCGAAATTGAGCTGCACCTGCGCCTGCGTGTCGCCGCTGCCGGTCCAGCCCATCAGCGGGTCGGCATGGCGGGCTTCGCTCTGCTCGAATTCGAGCACCCATTCGTCGATCCGCGCCTTGCCGGACTGCATCGCGTTCTTGGGACGTTGATAGATTCGGGCTGCCATGGGAGAAGCCTCTAATTCAGCGCGGCGCTTTGGAAAAGGCATTCTTGGTCTTGAGGCTGGGCGCTTCGGCCCAGGGCTCCTCGGGCCAGCGGTGCTTGGGGTAGCGGCCCTTCATCTCCTTGCGCACCTCGGCCCAGCTGCCGCGCCAGAAACCGGGCAGGTCGCGGGTCGCCTGCAGCGGGCGCCCCGCGGGGCTGGTGAGCTTGAGCAGCAGCGGGGTGTCGCCGATCATCGGGTGGCGCTCGAGCCCGAACAGCGCCTGCACCCGCACCTCGGTGCTGGGCGCGTCGTCGCCGGCATAGTCGATCGCATGCGTGGTGCCCGCGGGCGAGGTGAAGCTGCGCGGCGCGAGCCGGTCGAGCCGCTGGCGCGAATCCCAGTCGAGCAGCGCCAGCGCCGCCTCGGCGAGTTTCGCTTGCGAGACATCGAGATCGCGGCGCCCGGCGAGCAGCGGTGCAAGCCATTGGTCGGCGCTCTGCGCGAGGGTCTCGGGCGACAGCGCCGCGATCCCCGCGTGGCGCGCGCGCGCCAGCAGCGCGGGCGGGAGCAGTTCCCCCAGCTTCTCGACAGCTTTTTCCACAAGGATATCCGCAATCGCCGCCATGTCGGGCGCCGGGTCGGAGCCGGTCGCCAGCGTGATCGCGCCGATCCTTCGTTCGACCCGCGCCTCGACCCGCGCCTCGCCCTTGTTCCAGTCGAGCGCCTGGCGGCGCTCGATCCGCTCGGGCAACCAGCGTTCGAGATCGGGTTCGGCGAGCGGCAGCGCGGCGGTGATCCGCGCGCCCCTGGCCTGCCCCTGCGCATCGCCGATCGCCAGCCAGTCCTGCCGCGCCAGCGGGCTGGCGGGATCGAGCACGAAGCCGCGCCCGCCGGCGGCCAGCCAGTGCTCGCCCGAGGAATCGCGGCGGCGGGCGATATTGTCGGGCATTCCGGCGGCGAGCAGGATCGCATGGGGGACGGATTCGCGCTCCGCGGTCCCGTTCACCAGGTCCCGCGCCCGCTCGGCCCAGCGGTCGGCGAGCTTGCGGCTGGCCTCGGATTTGGGCGAGCGGTCGGCGTTCCAGCGCTGCAGCCGGCCCGCCAGATCCTCGCCGCGGCCGCCCAGATTGCGCTCCTGCAGCAACACCGCGAGCTGCGCCGCCGGCTGCGCCGCGCCGTGTTCGGCACCGAACAGCACCATCGCCGCCTGCGCCGGGTCGAGCGCCAGCGCCGCGAGCATCCTGCCGCGCTGGGTAATCCGCCCCTCGGCATCGAGCGCGCCGAGCCCCTGCAGCTTGTGCCGCGCGGCGCCGAGCGAGGCTTCGGGGGGCGGGTCGAGCCAGGGCAGCGCGGCGGGGTCGCCGCTGCCCCACAGCGCGGTCTTGAGCACCAGCGGCGCGAGGTCGGCGGTTTCGATTTCGGGCGGGTCGAAGCGCGGGCGGCCCTTGTGACCGCCCTCCTCCCACAGGCGGTAAGCGACACCCGTACCCTGCCGCGCCGCGCGCCCGGCGCGCTGGGTGGCGGCGGCCTGGCTGGCGCGGTG
>JAHJWA010000105.1 GCA_018828205.1 Alphaproteobacteria bacterium | reverse complement strand
CGGTGCCGAACCAAACGAGCGCGAGCCCGCCCCCGAACCGGGTCAGGGCGATGGTCAGCGAGGTGATCGCGAAGAAGGCGATCGCCAGCATCGTGGCCTTTATCCCGCCAGGTATCATACTGCCCATTCGTGTCATCGGGGCCGGACTGGTAGACATCGATTAAGAATCTCTTTCGGTGCGATGGTAACGTTAACCTAGCGCGCCGGCGCAATTCGACGGACAGCCTATCGAGGTCGGTGCTGTCCGTTAACCCAAACAAGCGCAAAGGGCCACGCCATTATCCCACGCGCCAGCGAGTTAAGTCTATCTGCGGAACTTCATTCCCACCCCAAGATGTTCCAGATGTTACGCGGGATCATATTAAAGCAGATCGATCGCCCCGGCGTGTTTGATGCCTATGTACCTCGATAGCATCCATTAAGACGCGCCCTGCGCGATCCACGACGAACCCTTCTCGAGCGCTCCGCCAATCCCCTGCTGGCGTGGCGCCGCATGCGTGACGACGGCGGTGTGTCCGCGGACGCGTTTCCATTGGCCGGCGGAAAGGTTATGCATCACGATCTCTATCGGAGCGATATTCTCGATCGTGCTTGCCTATGCCTCCATATTGCTCTGCCGGGACCGGTCAATCCGGCGCTGCGCCCCTTTCTCGCCGGCACCGCGCTGATGCGGCGCATCTCCGCGCTGCTGGCGACGCTGGTCCTGGCTCTGGGGGGATGCGCGACCTGGCCCGACCGGATCGCGCACACCGCCATAGAGGCAGAGCAGGCCAGCGTGCGCGGCTTCCCCGCGATCCGTTACTGGGCCGATGCCGATGCCGCGGTCTTCGACGCGATGCGGGCCGCGATGGCAAGGCAAGCGCCATCGACAAGGCCTGGGGCGTTTCTCGCCATATCCGGGGGTTCGGACAATGGTGCCTATGGAGCGGGTTTTCTCAAGGGCTGGAGCGAAACCGGCAAGCGGCCGGAATTCACCATCGTTTCGGGTGTCAGTACGGGGGCGCTGATCGCACCCTTCGCCTTCCTCGGCCCCGAATATGACGACCGCTTGCGCGGTTTCTACACCGGGGTCACCCGCAAGGACATCTACCGCCAGCGCGGCGTGGTCGGGCTTCTGACCCAGCCCAGCATCGCCGACACCGCGCCGCTGGCCGCGCTGATCGCCCAGAATATCGACGAACCCCTGCTCGATGCGATCGCGCAGGAGCACCGCAAGGGGCGGCGACTGCTCGTCCAGACCACCAATCTCGACGCGGCGCGCGGGGTCGTGTGGGATATGGGAGCGATCGCGCAAAGCACCGATCCAAGGCGTCTGGAGTTGTTTCGCCGGGTGCTGCTGGCATCCGCCAGCATCCCCGGGCTGTTCGCTCCCGTCATGATCGAGGTTGCGGACGGTGGGCGGATTTTCCGCGAAATGCATGTCGACGGATCGGCAACCGCCGGCTTCCTCGCGATACCCGAAAGCGTGCTCTCGCGAGGGGGAAGCGAAGGCCAGCAGTCGCGCGACCAGATCTTCGTCATTCTCAATGGCCGGCTTCGCCCCGAATACGAGCTGGTCGAACCCGCCACTTTCGCGATCGTCAGCCGCGCGCTCGCCACGGTGCTGTCCGCCCACGACCGCGCGAGCCTTCTCAACGTGCAGAATTTCGCCCGCGACAACGGGATCGCCTTCCGGATCAGCTATATCGGCCCCGAATTCGCCCTGGAAACCGAGGAGCGGTTCTCGCAAGCCTATATGCACGAGCTGTTCGACTACGGCCGGCTTCGCGGGCGCGAAAGCGCCTGGGCGGGCAGCATATCCGATACGGGCGAGGAACCGGGCAGCTAGACTTCTGCGCCGACGCGACCCGCTATATTCTTATTCGTTGCGCGTCGCGATCCAGCCGCCGGCGATCACCAGGATCGCGATCGAGGCGTAGTACCAGGGCGCGCCGAGCGTGAAATAGGTGAACACCACGCCGATCGCCATCGCGCTGACCGCCAGCGTCTTGGCGCGGCGGCTGATCGCGCGGCGTTCGCGCCAGTCGCGCACCTGCGGGCCCCAATGCGGGTGATCGAGGATGCGTTGTTCCCATACGGGATTGCTGCGCGCGAAAAAATACACCGCCAGCAGCAGGAAGGGCACCGTCGGCATCAACGGCAGGACGGCGCCCACCACCCCGAGACCGAGGCTCAGCAACCCAGCAACGCGATAGAGCGCGCGCATGCTAGCTCGCGGCGATCCTGGCCGCGTGTTGCTGCACCAGCGCGATCATGTTGGGCACGCCCTGCGTACGGTTGGACGACAGCTGGTTCTTCAGATCGAAGGGATCGAGCGCGGCGGTGACATCCATCTGCGCAACCTCGGCGGCAGGGCGGTCCTGCACCGCGGCGATCACCAGCGCGACGATACCCTTGGTGATCGCGGCGTTGCTGTCGGCGAGGAAATGCAGCTGGCCTTCGGTTTCGGTGGGGTAGACCCAGACCGACGCCGAACAGCCGCGCACCAGCGTGGCGTCGGTCTTGAGCGCATCGGGCATGGCATCGAGCTCGCGCCCGAGTTCGATCAGCAGGCGATAGCGTTCGTCGCCTTCGAGGAAATTGTATTCCTCGGCAATGTCGTCGAGTGGTCTCATGGCGCTGCGTCTAGCCGCGCCGCCATCGCGCGTCCATCGCCCGACAGGACGGAGCGAGCCGCCCGTCAGCCGGACAGGCCGCCGGGCCGGGTCAGCGCGTAATAGAGGACGTAGAACCAGCCGAAGAAGCCCTGGATCGCAGCCCAGACGATCGACTGGTGCAGGCTCCAGGAGATGGCGACCGCGATCGCGCTGCCCAGACCGATCCCGACTCGCGCGGCGTCGTGGTGAACCTGGCTCACAGATCGACCCCATTGGCGATCGCCTCGAGCTTGCGGATCCGCTCCTTGAGGTCGGAGATCTCGATCCGCGCCGCGCCCATGGTCGAGCCGGTGTCACGCTGTTCGCCGCGGTGGCTGTCGAGCTCGCGCTGTTTGAGGTCGAGCCAGCCCCGCCAACCCAGCAGCAGCGTGGCGGCGACGATGCCCAGGCCGAGCAGCGCGGCGGCGGCGATGACGAGTGATGGTTCGAACATTTTCCTATGTCCTCCTGGAACCTGGCGGTTGCTAGTCGTTCTGCCGGTCGCGCAGGCTGTCGATCTCCGCGGCGATGCGGCGGCTTTCCTGTGCCTCGTGGCTGTTGGCGTCGGTGGTGATGCGTTCGAGCACCTTGATCCGCTCGCGCAATTGCTCGATCTCGCGGCGGGTCTGTTCGCTGCCGGAATCGGATTTCGGCGGCGCGAACACCGGATTGCCATCCTCGTCGCGCGTAACCCCGAGATCGCCGTCGTGGCGGCGGGTGTAGATCTGGACGATCCCCCAGATCAGCACGATGATGACGGCGGCGGTCCAGAAGCTCATTGCGTGGTTCCCCCATCATTGTTGGCGATGCTGCGGTCGCGCAGGCGGTCGATCTCGCCGGTCAGGTGGTAGCCGCTGTCGGTGACGATGCGCTCCACATTGACCAGCCGATCCTTCATCGAGCCGAGTTCGGCGCGCAGTTCGGCGTTTTCCTGCGTCAGCAGCTTGACCCGCTCGGCGGTCTGCCCGTCGGTCGAGGGCTTGAGCGACTGCCCCCACATTCCTTCGAGCGGATAACCGTGCTTGATCTTGAGCCTGGTGGTGTGGATCCAACCCAGTGTGGTCATCGCGCCGAGGCCCAGCGCCGCGCCGACGATCCAGGGCAGGTGGGGGACGATCTCTGCGAATTGGTTCATCGGGCCTGCTCCGTCTGCCTGCTGTCGACCGGCGTCCCGCTGTCGCTGGGTCCGTGGCGGCGGCCAGTCGGCGGGGCGAGAGCGGCGCCGCGGTCGCGCAGCGCCTCGATTTCGTCGGCAAGCGAATAGCCCTTGTCGGTCACGATCCGCTCGAGCACCTGCATCCTTTTGTCGACCTTGCCCAGCAGCGTGCGCAGTTCGGCGTTTTCCGCGCGCAATTGCTGGGCCTCTGCCGTGTCGCTGCGTTCGGTCTTGCCGCCCCATTCGTCCTCGAGCGGATAGCCGTGCTTGGCGCGGATCCAATTGTTGATCAGCCAGCCGACAATGCTGAGCGCGATAATGGCGACGATGAAGACGGGACCCTCGAAATCCATCAGGCTGCTCCTCTCTGCCTCGTGTCGAGCGGGACCCCCGCTCCGGTCTCATCGACGCGGCGCTGGTCGCGCAACGCTTCGATCTGGGTCGCGATGTCGTAGCCCTTGTCGGTGACGATGCGCTCGAGCACGCGGACCCGGTCTTCGAGCTGCTGGACCTGCGATGCGTATTGCGCGGCGCGTTCGGCGGTGCTGCTCGCGGTCGCATCGATCTGCATCTCGGCTATCTTCTGGCGGTGCTTGGTCCAGATCGCGACGATCGGTATCGACAACGCCAGGATCGGAATGATCAGTGCTATTGTGCCTTCCATTGAAATTCCCCCGTAAGTGGTGGCGCTCAGCGCAGCCGTTCGATTTCGGCAGTGAGGCGCGGGTTCGAGCTGACGTAGAAGGTCTCGACCTCGACCAGCCGCCGATCGACATCCTTCATTCGCGAGCGAATCTCACGCGCGGTGCGCTTCGGATTCTGACGCACGCCCTGCCAGTATCGCGTCTCTTCGGGTTCTTCGCGGTAGAGATATTCGGGCTTCTTGTTGAGCAGCAACCCGGCGAGAAAATAGAGCGGCAGGACGATCGGGCTGAGCACGCCTGAGAGCACCGCAGCGAGGAAGCCGAGCCGGATCCAGAGCGCATTGACCCCCGTGTAATCGGCGATGCCCGAGCAGACCCCCATCAGCTTGGCATTCTGCTTGTCGCGGTAAAGCGTGGTGCGGGAACCCTTCATTTGCTGACTCCTTTTTTCTCGGCGATGAGCTGTTCCAGCTCGCGCAGCTGCTGGTTGTCGGCTTCGGAATCATGGACCAGGCGGGCGGGCTTGAATTCGGGATTGTCCGAGGAGACCAGCCGCTCGACCGTGTCCATCCGTTCGTCGAGGCGCTTGGCGAGGCTGTAGAGCTCTTCGAGCAGCGCCTCGTCGTCGGTCGTGATGGTCGCGGAGGTCTTCCACTTGGTGACGTAGTGGAGGATGATCCACGGGAGAAAAACGAAGATCGCGACGATGGCCAGTACTTCTTCCATGGCTCAGTTCCCCTGTTTGTTGTCGCCGCTCTTGCCGAGCGCGCGTTTCATCTGTTCGAGCTCGTCGTCGATCGCATCGGCGCCCTCGAGCGCGGCGATCTCGTCGGCGAGCGTGGCCTTGCCGGCGCCTTCCGCGAGCGAAAGCGATTCCGCGCGGCCCTCGGCGTAATCGACGCGGCGCTCGAGCTGGTCGAAGCGCGCCAGCGCGTCGTCGGTGCGTTCCGAACTCATCAGCGTGCGCAGCTTGACGCGGTTCTCGGCGCTCTCGAGCCGGGCCGCGATCGCGGTCTGGCGGCTGCGCGCTTCGCGCAAGCGGTTCTGCAGCTTCTGGATGTCCTGCTCATAGGCGCGCAGCGCATCGTCGAGCACCGCGATTTCCTGCTTGAGCTGTTCGGAGATGTCGGCGGCTTTCTTCTTCTCGACCAGCGCGGCGCGCGCCAGGTCCTCGCGGTCCTTCGACAGCGCGAGCTGCGCCTTGTCGCCCCAATCGTCCTGCAGCCGGTCGAGCTGGACGGTCTTGCGGTGCATTTCCTTCTGGTCGGCGATGGTGCGCGCGGCGCTCGCGCGGACCTCGACCAGCGTTTCCTCCATCTCGAGGATGATCATGCGGATCATCTTGGTGGGGTCGTCCGCCTTGTCGAGCATGTCGTTGAAATTGGCGGCGACGATGTCGCGCGTGCGGCTGAAAATTCCCATCAAAGGTGCTCCGTTGGAGAAGAAATCGGTGATCTTGTCGGCGGCTTCCCAGGCGTCGGACTTGGCGTCGGCGCGCTTACCGCCAGTGGAGGATTGCCGCGCGCGGGGAGAGCGGCGCAGGCGCTCGACCTCCTCCTCGATCCGCGACAGCCGCGGATTCGAGGGCTGGCGGGCCGAAGCCTCTTCCGCGCTGGGGTCGGCGCGGTCGGGACTGTCGGGAGAGCGAGGCTCCGGCCCTAGCGGATTGGTCGGCTTGCTCACGCCAGCTCCGCATGGGAGTGGATGGCAAGTGCGGGCAGGGGCTCGGTGACCGCGATCTGGCTGCTGAAGCCGACGAAGATCACCATCGCCCCGATGCTGACCAGAGCGGCGCGCCCCAAGCGGGTGGCGAAGAAGCGGCGATCGTACATTGTGTGGTCCTCCCGAGCGATGTGACTGTCTTGCAGGGTAGTTTGCAAGCGGTGTGCCAAACGCCGAAAGCGACGGAATTGCAGCAGTTTGCCGATCCACGACCCGGAGCGGTGTGGCGACTATTGCCAATCCTTGGGCATATTCCCTATATCTTGGCGATGGAGCGGGAAAACCAGTTCGTCGGACAGTCGGGCGCCTTCCTCGATGCGGTAGAGCGGACCAGCCGCGCCGCGCCGATGCGCCGACCGGTGTTGATCGTGGGCGAGCGCGGGACCGGCAAGGAATTGATCGCCGAGCGCCTCCATCGCCTCTCGACCCGCTGGGACGAACCGCTGGTGATCATGAACTGCGCCGCGCTCCCCGAGACGCTGATCGAGGCGGAACTGTTCGGCCACGAGGCGGGCGCCTTTACCGGTGCGACCAAGCACCGCGTCGGGCGGTTCGAGGAGGCCGACAAGGGCACTCTGTTCCTCGACGAGCTGGGCACGTTGTCGATGGGCGCGCAGGAGCGGTTGCTGCGCGCGGTCGAGTATGGCGAGGTGACGCGGATCGGCTCGAGTCGCCCGGTGCGGATCGACGTCCGCATCGTGGGCGCGACCAATGAGGATCTGCAGGCCAAGGCCGAGCGCGGCGATTTCCGTCCCGATCTGCTCGATCGGCTTAGTTTCGAGGTCATCACCCTGCCGCCGCTCCGGGTGCGCGAGGGGGATATTCCCGTGCTCGCCGACTATTTCGGCCGCCGGATGGCCGCCGAGATCGGCTGGGAGGGCTGGCCCGGCTTCGCGCCGCATGTCGCCGAACAGCTGGAGAACCATCCCTGGCCGGGCAATGTCCGCGAATTGCGCAATGTCGTCGAGCGCGCGGTCTATCGCTGGGACGACTGGAACGCGCCGATCGCACATGCGGTGTTCGACCCCTTCGACAGCCCGTGGAAGCCCGCGACCCCGAGCTATGCACAATCCCCCTCCCAGAAGTCGGGCGGCGCGCCGGGCCCCGCGCCGGCCACCGCCGATTTCGATTCGGTTGATGATCTGCGCGCCGCAGTCGACGATCACGAGAAGAGCATTCTCGAGCATGCTCTGGGCAAGCATCGCTGGAACCAGCGCCAGACCGCCAAGGCGCTGGGGCTGAGCTACGACCAGCTGCGCCACGCGATCAAGAAGCACGGCCTCGCCGACGACGGCTGATCGCACTTGCAATGCGGCGTGTTTGCGCCTAGCTGGCCCTCAATCCCGATACTGTTGCGACATTGAGGGGCTGGCGCCGCAAGGGGCCGGCGCGAAACCCTGTTGTCGCATCATCATGGTATAGTTGGCTCGCAAACTGGAGACCGAATGGCCGACATCGACCGCCTGACAGAAGTGATCGAACCCGAAGCGCAGGCGCTGGGTTTCGAGCTCGTGCGGGTAAAGATGATTGCCTCGGAAGCCGGCGACGGCGGCCAGGCGCTGCAGATCATGGCCGAGGACCCGGCGACCGGTCAGCTGGTGATCGAGCAGTGCGCCGCGCTCAGCCGCCGGGTTTCCGAGCAGCTCGATGCGCTCGAGGAAGCCGGCACGGTGCTGGTCCCCGGCGCCTATCACCTCGAGGTCTCGAGCCCCGGTATCGACCGCCCGCTGACCCGCGCCAAGGATTTTACCACCTGGGCGGGGCACGAAGCCAAGATCGCGCTCACCGAGAAGGTCCACGGCCATCGCAGCCTGCGCGGCCCGCTGGTGGGGATCGAGGGCGACATGGTCACCGTGGCGGACAACCGCGCCGGCGAGGTTTCCTTCCCCCGCGCGCTCATCCATTCGGCGAAGCTGGTCCTCACCGACGCGCTGATCGCCGCGACGCAACCGCTCGACACCCAGGGTGTCGAGGACGTAATCGAAACCGAAGAAGAAGAGAGTAACAGCTGATGGCCAGTGCCATGTCTGCCAATAAGGCCGAACTCCTCGCGATCGCCAATGCGGTCGCCTCGGAGAAGATGATCGACAAGGAAATCGTCATCGAGGCGATGGAAGAGGCGATCCAGAAGAGCGCGCGCAACCGCTACGGTGCCGAGAACGACATCCGCGCCAAGCTCGACCCCGTGACGGG
>JAHJWA010000104.1 GCA_018828205.1 Alphaproteobacteria bacterium | reverse complement strand
GTGCGCTGGCCGGCCTCGGCGGCGCGGTCGGCGGCGGCGAAGGCCTTCTTGAGATCGGCGACCCCGGAGAAGACCGCGCTGACGCTCTCGAAGCGCATCCCGACGCTGGCGGCGAGCAGGCGGGCGATGGTGGTCTTGCCGGTGCCGGGCGGGCCCCACAGGATCATCGAGGACAGGCGGCCGGCGGCGACCATGCGTCCGATGGGGCCTTCGGGACCCGTCAGATGATCCTGCCCGATGACCTCGCCGAGCGCGGCGGGGCGGAGGCGGTCGGCGAGCGGAGCGTCGTCGCGGGCTTGGGCGGGGGGGGTTGACACTTGTGACACGGTGTCGGGGAAGAGATCGGCCATCGGGGCTATGTAGGACTTCCTCTGGGAGAATCCATCGCCGGGGCGGCACGAGGCGACGGCAGAGGCTGCGCTGAGCCTGGCCTCAGCCGCGCTGCGCCATCAGGCGCAGATAGGTGTCGACCACCGCCTGGTTGATCGTGTCCCAGGAATAGGCGCGGGCGCGCTGCTCGCCGGCGGCGCCATGCGCCTGCAGCAGATCGGCGTCGGTGCAATAGGGCGCCAGCGCGCGCGCAAAGGCGGCGGCATCGCCCGGCGGCACCAAAGCGCCGGTCTCGCCATCCAGCACCAGGCTGGCCGCTCCGGTCGCGCCCGCGGCGACCACCGGCAGTCCGCTGGCCATGGCCTCGAGCGTGACATTGCCGAAGGTCTCGGTGACCGAGGGGTTGAAGAAGACATCCGCGCTTGCCAGCGCGCGGCCCAGATCGCGTCCGGTCTGGAAGCCGACGAAGCTGGCGCCGGGCAGCGCTTCCTCGAACCAGCCGCGCGCCGGCCCGTCGCCGATCACCAGCACCTTGTGCGCGACCCCCATCCGCTGCAATTCGGCGATCGCCTCGGCGAAAGTGTCGAGCCCCTTTTCCATCACCAGCCGTCCGAGGAAGGCGATCGCGACCTGCTCGTCCGCGATTCCCTGCGCGCGGCGCCAATCGAGGTCGCGGCGCGAGGGATCGAAGATGGTGCGATCGACGCCGCGCGACCAGATCGTGATATCGTGGTGCATCCGCTGCGCCTTCAATTCGGCGATCTGGCTTTCCGAAGGCGCGACCAGCGCGTCGCAGCGGGTGTAGAAGCGGCGCAGGTAACGCTCGATCAGCGGTTCCAGAAAGCCGAGCCCGTAATAGCGCGGATAGGTCTCGAAGCGGGTGTGGACCGAGGAAAGCACCGGGATGCCCTGCCGCCGTGCCCATTTGAGCGCCGCCCGGCCGCCCGGATCGGGCGAGGCGATGTGCATCATATTGGGCGCGAACGCCGTCAGATCGGCTTTCACCCTCGCATCGATCCCGGTCGCCATGCGGTATTCGCCGCGTCCCTTCACCGGCATGCGGATATTGGGCAGATCGACGAGGTCGCCGGTGGGTTCGAAATCGGGTTCGGGCACCGTGGGCGCATAGACGCGCACCGCCGCACCCCGCGCGAGCAGATAGCCCACCAGCCGGTTCAGGGCCTGATTCGCCCCGTCGCGGGTGTAATTGTAGTTGCCGCTGAACAGGGCGATGCGAAGATCGGTTACATCCATGCTGCGCGCGCCCATAGGCGAGGCACGAAGCTTTGGCGAGACAGCACGTTGCGGGAAAACGGCGCCGCTGCGCTCACCGCGTCTCGCAACCGCCCTGTCGATGCAATCCTGTTTCGTGTTGACTTGCTGCGGCGCAACATTAGGTCCGGCTCCGGGCCACGCGGTCCCAACGCCGCGCGAGCTCTCTGCGAGGAGAGAATACATGACTGCCACTACCGAACCGGCCCTCAAGCCGGAGCGTCCCTATTTTTCGTCGGGACCCACCGCCAAGTTTCCGGGCTGGGCCTTTTCCCAATTCCAGACCGAATCGCTGGGGCGCTCGCACCGCTCGAGCGTGGGCAAGGCGCGGCTGAAACACGCCATCGACCTGTCCAAGGAACTGCTCGGCATTCCCGAGGACTATCTGGTCGGCATCATGCCCGGCTCCGACACCGGCGCGCTCGAATGCGCGATGTGGACGATGCTGCACCCCGATCGCCCGGCGACCGTTGCGGCCTGGGAAAGCTTCGGCAATGTCTGGATCCAGGACGCGGTCAAGCAGCTCAAGCTTCCTAAGCTGACCACGCTCGACGCCGATTACGGCCAGATCCCCGATCTCGCCTCGATCCCGCAGGGCGACGATGTCGTCTTCACCTGGAACGGCACCACTTCGGGCGCCAAGATTCCCAACACCGACTGGCTCGCGCCGGGCCGCGAGGGCGTGACGATCAACGATGCCACCAGCGCGGTCTTCGCGATGGAGATGGACTGGCCCAAGCTCGATGCCACCACCTACAGCTGGCAGAAGGTGATGGGATCGGAAGCGCAGCACGGCATGCTGATCCTCAGCCCCAAGGCGGTCGAGCGGATCGAGGCTACCGACCCGCAATGGCCGCTGCCCAAGCTGTTCCGGCTCAAGAAGGGCGACAAGCTCAACCGCGCGATCTTCGAGGGCGCGACGATCAACACCCCCAGCATGCTCGCGACCGAGGATTATATCCTCGCGCTCGAATGGGCCAAGTCGATCGGCGGGCGCAAGGCGATGTTCGAACGCGCCGATGCCAATGCGAAAATCGTCACCGACTGGATCGAGGCGACCCCGTGGCTGCGCAACATGGTCCCCGATCCGGCGCAGCGCACCAACACCGGCGTGTGCTTCGTCTTCCAGGGCGATTACTACGAGAGCCTCACCGAGGAGGAGCAGGCCAAGGTCCCCGCGCGCATCGCCAAGATGCTCGAGGAGCGCGATGTCGGCTATGATTTCAACGGCTATCGCGACGCCCCGCCGAGCCTGCGGATCTGGTGCGGCGGCACGGTCGAGCAGGAGGATCTCAAGCGCCTGCTGCCCTGGATCGAATGGGCCTACGCGCGGCTGCAGGCCTAGCGCCGCGTCCCCGCGAAGGCGGGGACCTCAGGCCATTTCTTCGTCAGTAATTGCACGAGGTCCCCGCCCGCGCGGGGACTCACACGGGATATCAGACCATGACCAAGCCCAAAGTCCTCATTTCCGACAAGATGGACCCCAACGCCGCGCGCATCTTTGCCGAGCGCGGCTGCGAGGTCGATGTGATCACCGGCGAGACGCCCGAAGAGCTCGAGGCGCGGATCGGCGAATACGACGGGCTCGCGATCCGCAGCGCCACCAAGGTGACGCAGGATATCCTCGATGCCGCGACCAATCTCAAGGTCATCGGCCGCGCCGGGATAGGGGTCGACAATGTCGACATCCCCTATGCCAGCGGCAAGGGCGTGGTGGTGATGAACACGCCGTTCGGCAATTCGATCACCACCGCCGAACACGCGATCGCGATGATCATGGCGCTCGCCCGCCAGATTCCGGCCGCCAATGCGCGCACCCAGGCGGGCGAGTGGCCCAAGAACGACTTCATGGGGGTCGAGGTCACCGGCAAGACGCTGGGGTTGATCGGCGCGGGCAATATCGGCTCGATCGTCGCCAGCCGCGCGCTGGGCCTGCGGATGAAGGTGGTCGCCTATGATCCCTTCCTCACCCCCGACCGCGCGGTGGAGATCGGGGTCGAGAAGGTCGATCTCGAGACGCTGCTGGCGCGCGCCGATTTCATCACGCTGCACACCCCGCTGACCGACGAGACGCGCAACATCCTCTCGGCGGAGAACCTCGCGAAGACCAAGCCGGGCGTCCGGATCGTCAATTGCGCGCGCGGCGGGCTGATCGACGAGGCGGCGCTCGCCGAGAAGCTCGAGAGCGGCCATGTCGCGGGCGCGGCGCTCGATGTCTTCGCCACCGAGCCGGCCAAGGAAAGCCCGCTGTTCGGGCAGCCCAATTTCATCTGCACCCCGCATCTGGGCGCCTCGACCACCGAGGCGCAGGTCAATGTCGCGCTTCAAGTGGCCGAGCAGATGGCCGATTTCCTGGTCGCTGGCGGGGTGACCAACGCGCTCAACATGCCCAGCCTCAGCGCCGAGGAAGCGCCCAAGCTGCGCCCCTATATGGCGCTGGCCGAGAAGCTGGGTAGTCTTGTCGGGCAGCTGGCGCATGGCAATCTGACCAAGATCAGCATCGAGCGCGAGGGCGCGGCCGCCGGGCTCAACGGCAAGCCGATCGCCGGCGCGGTGCTGGCGGGCTTCATGCGGCGCTATTCGGAAAGCGTGAACATGGTCAACGCGCCCTATCTCGCCAAGGAGCGCGGGCTCGAGGTGAGCGACGTCCGCCACGAACGCGAGGGCATCTACCAGACGCTGCTGCGCGTCACCGTGGCGACCGAGCAGGGTGATCGCTCGGTGGCGGGCACGCTGTTCGGAACCGATTCGCCGCGGCTGGTCGAGATCTTCGGGGTCGGGATCGAGGCTGCGCTCGAGGGCCATATGCTCTATATCGTGAATGAGGACGCGCCGGGCTTCATCGGCCGAATCGGAACGCTGCTGGGCGAGCAGGGCATCAACATCGGCACCTTCCATCTCGGCCGCCGCGAGGCGGGCAAGGAAGCGACGCTGCTGCTCAGCGTCGATGCGCCGATCCCGCCCGAGGTGATCAGGCAGGCCTGCGCGCTCCAGGGCGTCAAGCTGGCGATCCCGCTGGCGTTCTGAGGGCGGCCGCAAGCAAACCGCCCGTCCCGAGCTTGTCGAAGCACCGCTTTATCTTCTAGCGCGGCTGCGCAGTGATGAACGGTCCCCGGCAGGCTCGGGGCGAAGCGAGTATTATCCTATGACGACCCCCGATGCGGCGCCCGCCGACGACCTGCTTCCCGAGGGTCTGGAAGACCGCCTGCCGCGCGAGGCGGCGGCGGCGACCCGCGCGATGCGCGCGATTCTCTCGGCGATGGATGCGCAGGGCTACGACCGGGTGCGCCCGCCGCTGATCGAGTTCGAGAGGTCGCTCGCGGGGCGGATGGAGGGTGTCCACACAAGGCGGATGGTGCGCTTCACCGATCCGGTCAGCCTGCGCACGCTGGCGCTGCGATCGGACATGACGGTGCAGGTCGGGCGGATCGCCGCCACAAGGATGGCGGGCGCGCCGCGCCCGCTGCGGCTGTGCTACGGCGGCGAGGTCGCGACGATCCGTTCCGATCATCTCGATCCCGCGCGCCAGCGGCTCCAGCTCGGCGCCGAACTGATCGGCAGCGACAGCGTGGAAGCCGCGGTGCAGATCGTGCTGCTGGCGCTGGAAGCGCTCGAGGCGGCGGGCGTGCCAAACGTCTCGGTCGATTTCACCCTGCCGGATCTGGTCGATACGCTGGCCGAAGCGGCATTTCCGCTGGACCACGAACAGGTCGAGGCGGTGCGCCGCGAGCTCGACACCAAGGATGCCGGCGGGCTGGCGCAGGTGCCGGGCGGCGAGGCCTATCTGCCGCTGCTCTACGCTGCCGGGCCTTTCGACGCGGCGGTCGAGCGGCTGGCGGCGATCGACGCCAGGGGCGCGCTCGCCAGCCGGATCAAGGGCCTGCGCAGCATCGCCGCGGCGGTGGGTGACCGTGCGCGGCTGACGCTCGACCCCAGTGAGCGCCACGGCTTCGAATACCAGAGCTGGTTCGGCTTCACGCTCTACGCCGACGGCGCGCGCGGCGCGCTGGGGCGCGGCGGGACCTATTCGATCAAGGGCAGCGACGAGGCCGCGACCGGCTTCTCGCTCTATATGGAGCCGGTGCTGGATGCGCTGGGCAGCGCCGAATACGAAGCCCGCGCCACCGTGTTCCTGCCGCTGGGGCACGACCGTGATGCCGCCGCCGCGTTACGCGCCACGGGCTGGCGCACTCTGGCGGCAGTCGGCGAGGGCGACGATGCGGCAGCGCTGGGCTGCACGCATCGCCTCGACGGCGCGGCTGCGGTCCCGCTCTAGTTCAACTCGCTCGGGTCGGGACCCATCCGGCCCTCGGCGCTGTCGAGCGCGTCGATCGCCGCCATCTGCTGGTCCGAGAGCGCGAAGGACAGCGCCTTGAAATTGGCCTCGATATGGTCGCGGCTGCTGGCCTTGGGGATGACGGCGAGCCCGTGCTGGATGTGCCAGCGCAGGATAACCGCGCTCGCGGGCTGGCCGGTCTCCTCGGCGATCGCCTTGATCGCGGGGTTGGCGAGGCCGTCGCCCTGGCCGAGCGGCGACCAGCTCTGCGTGACGATGCCCAGCTCCTTGTGAAGCTGGCGCAACTCGCGCTGCTGGAAGCTGGGATGCAGCTCGATCTGGTTGACCGCGGGCGTCACCCCGGTCTCGTCGATGATCCGGCGCAGATCCTGCTCGCGGAAGTTCGACACGCCGATCGACTTGGCCTTGCCCGCTTCGCGCAGCTCGATGAAGGCCTTCCAGGTGTCCAGGAACTCGCCCTTGTCGGGGCAGGGCCAGTGGATCAGCAGCATGTCGACATGGTCGCGGTCCAGCCGGGCAAGGCACTTGTCGGCGGCCTTCTTCGCGCGCTCGAAGCCTTGGCTGTCGTTCCAGACCTTCGTCTGGAGAAAGATGTCGGGCCGCTCGCTGACGCCTTTGCCGACGCCGGTTTCGTTCTCGTAGATTGCCGCGGTGTCGACCAATTGATAGCCGGTATCGAGCGCGGTTCGGACCGCCTCGGGGGCATCGGCGTCGTCGATCTTGTAGGTCCCGAAGCCCAGCTGCGGGATCTGGCGGTGGTCGTTGAGGGCGAGGGTGGGATAGTCGGTCATGGGTTCTCCTTTGCCCTGACAATGGTGCAGCGCCGCCAAGTATCCCGAAACCCGCTTGCCCTGCCTCGGGCCAGCGCCTACCTGCCGCACCGTTTGTTCTCAACCGGGTGAAATCTGCCAGATGGCCAATGTTACCGTGATCGGCGCTCAATGGGGCGATGAAGGCAAGGGCAAGATCGTCGACTGGCTCGCCAGCCGCGCGGATGCGGTGGTGCGTTTCCAGGGCGGCCACAATGCGGGCCACACGCTGGTGGTGGGCGAGACCGTCTACAAGCTGAGCCTGCTGCCCAGCGGTATCGTCACCGGCACGCTCAGCATCATCGGCAACGGCGTGGTGCTCGATCCGTGGCATCTCAAGGCCGAGATCGCCAAGCTTGAAGGGCAGGGCGTCTCGATCACGCCCGAGAACTTCGCCATCGCCGACAACTGCCCCCTGATCCTGCCGCTCCACCGCGATCTCGACGGACTGCGCGAGACGGCGGCGGGTGCGGGCAAGATCGGCACCACCGGGCGCGGGATCGGCCCGGCTTACGAAGACAAGGTCGGCCGCCGCGCGATCCGCGTGTGCGACCTCGCGCATCTCGACCATCTCGAGCCGCAGCTCGATCGCCTCTGCGCTCACCACGATGCGCTGCGCGCCGGGTTCGACCAGCCGCCGATCGACCGGGGCGCGCTGCTCGCCGAACTGCGCGAAATCGCCCCCTCGGTGCTGCAATACGCGCAGCCGGTGTGGAAGCGGCTCAAGAAGGTGCGCAAGGCCGGCGCGCGGATCCTGTTCGAGGGCGCGCAGGGCGTGCTGCTCGACGTCGATCACGGCACCTATCCCTTCGTCACCAGCTCCAACACCGTCAGCGGCACCGCCGCGGCGGGCAGCGGGCTGGGCCCGAACAGCACCGGCTATGTGCTGGGCATCGTCAAGGCCTACACCACGCGGGTCGGCTCGGGACCGTTCCCGACCGAGCTTGACGACGAGATCGGCCAGCGGCTGGGCGAGCGCGGCCATGAATTCGGCACCGTCACCGGACGCCAGCGCCG
>JAHJWA010000103.1 GCA_018828205.1 Alphaproteobacteria bacterium | reverse complement strand
TCTACGTCCTGCCCAAGCATCTCGACGAGAAGGTCGCCGCGCTGCATCTCGACAAGCTCGGGGTCAAGCTGACCAAGCTGACCAAGGTCCAGGCCGACTATATCGGCGTGCCGGTCGAGGGTCCGTTCAAGCCCGAGCATTACCGCTACTGAGCCGGCGGGGTCCGGGGCGCTGCGGATGCGCAGTCCCGGACCCCGTGCTCTTTGTGATCGGCAACGCAGCCAGCCGGGGGGCGGCGCGGACCTAGCCCATTGCATCGTCGTCCACTCGCGCATAGCTGGACGGCGATGGATTCCTCCCCACTCCTGCTCACGCTGATCGGTCTGCTGCTTGCGCTGTGGACCGTCGCGGCGGGCTGGATCATGATCCGCGCGAGCACGAGGGTGCAGGCCGCCGAGGGGACCAAGCGCGCGGTGCGGCGGCTGTCGCGGATGATCGAGGAATCGCCAGCGATCCCGCTGCTGGTCCGCGCCGATGGCCGGATCGAGGCTCCCGACCGGCTGGCGGGCTGGCTGGGGCTGGGCGCGGTGCCGCAATATCTCAGCGAACTCTCGCCCGCCGGCCCCGGCGGGCTCGAGGAAGACCAGCTCGAACAGCTCACCACCCATGTCCGGCGCACGCAGAAGACTGCAGCGCCCTTCCGGATGACCGTGCGCCCCAAGGGCTCGCAGCGGGCGCTGGCGCTGCGCGGATCGCTGGCCGATCCCAATGTCTCGCCCAGCGGGGCGGCGCTGGTCTGGGTGTTCGATTTCAGCGAAAGCGAGAAGGAGCTCGGCACGCTGCGCGAGGAAACCGCGCGCGCGCGTGAGGACTTCGGGGCGCTGGTCGGGCTGATCGAGGCCGCGCCGATGCCGATGTGGTTCCGCAGCCCGCAGATGCAGTTGCGGCTGGTCAACACCGCCTATGTCGCCGCGGTCGGCGCGCAGAGCCCCGACGAGGTCGTTGCGAAGCAGATCGAGCTGATCGAAAAGGTCGACGGGGTCAGCGCGGCGGAGGTCGCGAGCCAGGCGGGCGAACGCCGCAAGCCGATCGAGCGCATCGTCAGCGCCACGATCAAGGGCGCGCGCCGGACCATGCGCGTGACCGATCTCCCGCTCATCGGCGAGGGGATCGCGGGCTATGCGGTCGATATCGAGGAGATGGAGGAGCAGGCGCGCGAGTTCCGCGCCTTCCGCGAAGCACAGCGCTCGATGCTCGACCAGCTCTCGATCGGGGTGGCGCAGTTCGACTCCCGGCGGCGGATGACCTTCGCCAACCAGCCGTTCCACCGCGTCTTCGCGCTCCCCCCCGGGATCGTCAACGACCGCACGAGCTTCGAGCAGATGCTGATGGTGGCGCGCGAGAACGGGCGCATCCCCGAGGTGCGCGATTTCCCCGCCTGGCGCGCCGAGCTGGGCGAATGGTTCCTCTCCGACGAGACGCAGGACGAGGCCTGGCCGCTGCCCGATTCGACCCATCTGCGGATCGTCGCGCAGCCGATGCCCGATGGCGGGCTGGTGATGATCGCGGAGGACCGCACCGAACAGCTGGCGCTGTCCGCCACGCGCGACACGCTGCTGCGCACGCGGACCGCGACTTTCGACAATCTGTTCGAAGCGCTCGCGGTGTTCGCGCCCGACGGCCATCTCGAGCTGTGGAACCGCAGCTTCACCGGCGTCTGGGGGCTCGATCCCGAGGCGCTCGACGGCCACCCGATGGCCGAGGACCTGCTCGAGGCGATCACCCAGCAGCTCGCCGACCCCAAGCAGATCGGCACGATCAATCTGGTGATCCGCTCGGCCACGCTCGATCGCAAGAAGAAGCAGGGCACGGTCCAGCTCAACGATGGGCGCACGCTCGAATTCGCCGGCGTGCCGCTCCCCGATGGCAATGGCCTGCTCACCGTGCTCGACGTCACCGCCTCGCGCCAGGCCGAGGAAGCGCTGCGCGAACGCAACCGCGCGCTCGAGGAGGCCGATGCGGTGATGACGCGCTTCCTCGCCAATATGAGCTATGAATTCCGCACCCCGCTGACCTCGATCGGCGGTTTCGCCGAATTGCTCACCAGCGGGGTGGCGGGCGAGCTGACCCCGCAGGCGCGCGACTATGCCGAGGCGATCTCGCTCTCGGTCGGCAAGCTGACCGAGCAGGTCGAGAATGTCCTCGACCTGTCGCAGAGCGAGGCGGGGCTGATGCCGCTGTCCAAGCAAAAGCTCGAACTGCTCCCTCTGATCACGCAGGTGGTGCGCAAGCGCGAAGGCGCGATCGTCGAGGCCGGGCTGACGCTCGACCTGCGCGGCGATCCGGGCAAGAAGGTCGAGGCCGATCCGCAGCAGATGCGCCGCGCGATCGCGCATCTGCTCGACAATGCCATCGCCGCTACGCCGCGCGACGGCAAGATTTCGGTCGAGCTGCGCCAGACCAAGGGCGTCACCAAGATCACCATCGCCGACAATGGTCGCGGCATGACCCAGCACGAGCTGGCGCGCGCGCTCGAAGGCATCCGGCCGACGCGCGACGGCAAGGGGATCGAGCGGCGGCAGGGGCTGGGCATCCCGCTCGCCCGGCATCTGATCGAGGCGCATGGCGGCACGCTCGAGATCCACACCCGCAAGGGCGTGGGCACCAGCGCGACGATCACCCTGCCATGATCGTCGAACTCCCCGATCTCGCGGCGATGGAAAGCCTCGGCCAGCGGATCGCCGCGAGGCTGCGCGCGGGCGATGTCGTGGCGCTGTCGGGCGAGCTGGGGGCGGGCAAGACCACGCTGGCGCGCGCGGTGCTGGCAGCGCTGGGGCATCGCGGCGAGGTGCCGTCGCCGACCTTCACCATCGTCGAGAGCTACGAATCGCTCGAGCCGCCCATGGTCCATGCCGATTTCTACCGTCTCGAGGATCCGCGCGAGGCGGAGGAGCTGGGGCTCGAGGATTACCGCGAGGGCGCGGCGCTATTGGCCGAATGGCCGGAACGCGCCGGCGGCTTCGCGCATGAGGCAGGGTGCCTCTCGGTCACGCTGGAAAAGGTGGGCGAGGGGCGGCGCGCCATTGTGGAAGCCGGCTTAGCTTGGCAAGGCCGCATGCCATGACCGAACTTCCCGACGGACTTCATTCCTTTATCGACCATGCCGGCTGGAGCGGGGCGGAGATCGCTCCGCTGCCCGGCGATGCCTCGTTCCGGCGCTATTTCCGGCTGCATCGCGACGGCGAGACGGCGATGCTGATGCATGCCCCGCCACCCGAGGAAGACCCGCGCCCGTTTCTGTTCGTTGCGCGCTGGCTGGGCCAGCACGGCATGCGCGCGCCGCGGATCCTCGCCGAACGCGCGCAGGAGGGCTGGGTGCTGACCGAGGATTTCGGCGACCGGCGGATGCGCGAATGGCTCGACGATTATCCCGAGGAGGAGCGCGCGGTCTATGGCGGCGCGGTCGATGCGCTGGTCGAACTGCACCGCAAGCCACCCGGCGATTTCGAGCCTTACGATATGGCGGTCTATCAGCGCGAGGCGGGCCTGTTCACCGAATGGTTCTGCCCCGCCGCCGGGCTGTCGGTCGACGAGGCGGGCTTTGCCGCCGCCTGGCGCGCGGTGCTCGAACCGCTGCTGCCGCGCCAGCACCCCGGGGTGACGGTGCTGCGCGATTATCATGCGGAGAACATCATGCTGCCCCCCGATGATACGCAGGGGCTGATCGATTTCCAGGACGCGCTGGTCGGGCACCGGGCCTATGATCTGGTCTCGCTGCTGCAGGATGCGCGGCGCGAGGTGTCGGTCGAACTCGAACGCGCGATGCTCGACCGCTATTGCGCCGCAACGGATGCCGACGCCGAGTTCGAGGCGGATTACGCCCGGCTGGGCGCGCAGCGCAACGCCAAGATCGTCGGCATCTTCACGCGGCTTGCGAAGCGCGACGGCAAGCCGCGCTATCTCGCGCTGATCCCGCGGGTATGGAAGGCGATGGAGCGCGACCTGCGCCATCCCGCGCTGGGCCCGGTCGCGCGCTGGTTCGACGCGAATGTTCCGCAGGAATTGCGCGAGCGCAGCGGCGGGACGATCGCGTGACCGCTCTGGTCTCCGACACCGCGATGGTCATGGCCGCGGGGCTAGGCAAGAGGATGCGCCCGCTCACCGCCAGCCAGCCCAAGCCGCTGGTCCGCGTCGCGGGCAAGCCGCTGATCGACTACACGCTCGACCGGCTTGCCGAGGCGGGGATCGCGCGGGCGGTGGTCAACGTCCACTACCTCGCGGATGCGCTCGAGGCGCATGTGCGCGATCGAACCGCGCCCGAGGTGGTGATTTCCGACGAGCGCGAGACGCTGCTCGAAACCGGCGGCGGGCTGGCCAAGGCGCGCGATGCGGGATTGCTTCCCGATCCGGTGTTCTGCTCCAACGCCGACAGCATCTGGCTCGACGGTCCGCGCAACGCCTTCGCCGATCTCTCGGCGGTCTGGGACGCCGAGCGGATGGATGCGCTGCTGCTGCTGGTCCCGCACAACCAGACCTATAATTTCACCGGCCCCGGCGATTTCTACATGGATGGCGGCGGGCGGCTCAGCCGCAAGCTACCCTCGCGGATCGCCCCCTTCATCTTCACCGGGATACAGCTGCTTTCGCACCGCCTGCTGCGCGATCCGCCGGAGGGTTCGTTCTCGACCAATGTGCTGTGGGATCGTGCGATCGGCGAGGGGCGGCTCTATGGCGCGGCCTTTACCGGGCGCTGGATCGAGGTCGGGCGACCCGAGCACGTCAAGACCGCCGCCGAAGTGCTTCGGGGTGGCTGAAGCGCGCCACCCGCGGATATACTCGATCGCCGCGCACCGCGGCTTTGCCGATGCGCTGGTGGCGGGGCTGGCGCCGCGTTACCGCGATCCGGAATTCGGGCTGGCAAGGCTGACGCTGCTGCTGCCGAGTTCGCGGGCCCAGCGCATTATCACCGAGGCCTTCATCCGCCACGCCGGCGAGGAGGACCGCGCCGGGCTGCTGATGCCGCGCATGGCGGTGGTCGGCGATCTCGATCTCGACGAGGCGCTGGGCAGTCTGCTCGACCCGCTCGGCGCGCCGGATATTCCCCGCGCGATCGACCCGACGCGTCGCTGGCTGGCGCTGGCGTGGCTGATCGGCGAGGAGATGGGCAGCGACGCGCCCAAAGGGGCGACGCTGCTGCGGCTCGCGCGCGAAACCGGCGCCGCCATGGACCGGCTGCTGGTCGAGGGTATCGGGCCCGAGGAACTGGTCGGCGAGAACGTTCTGCAGCTGGTCGGCGATCTCTCGGCGCATTGGCAGGCCTCGCTCAGGACCTTCGCACGGGTGCAGGCGCGCTGGCTGGCATGGCTGGACCAACAAGGCGCGGTCGACAGCGCGGCGCGGCGCAACCGATTGTTCGAACACGCCGCCCGGCGCTGGCGCGAGGCGCCGCCCGCAACCCCGATCGTCGCTGCGGGGGTGACCAGCGCCGCGCCCGCGCTGGCGGAACTGCTCCGCGTGGTCAGCCTGCTGCCCGAGGGCGCGGTGGTGCTGCCCGATCTCGATCTCTCGCTGTCCGATGCGGTGTGGGACGAGCTGGGCCGCGCCGGTGCGGCGCCCGAGCCGGGGGCGGAGCCCTTCGCCCGGGGCGACGCGGTGGCGCATCCGCAATACCATCTCAAACTGCTGCTCAACCGCATGGGCGTGGCGCGCGAGGAGGTGCAGCCATGGCACCGCAGGGGCGCCGCCGCCGCGCCGCCCGAGCGCAGCCAGGCGATTTCCAACCTGTTCCTGCCGCCGCAGGCCAGCCGCGCATGGGTCGATCTGCCTGCCGACAAGCGCCGACTGTCCAACGTCCGTGTTATGCAGGCCGCCAATCCCGAGGAGGAGGCGCAGGCGATCGCGCTCCTCGTGCGCGAGGCGCTCGAGACCCCCGAAAGGCGCATCGCGGTGATCACCCCCGATCGCGCGCTGGCGCGCCGCGTGGTCCATCATCTGGCGCGCTGGGAAATCGTCGCGGACGATTCCGCGGGACGCCCGCTGTCGCACACCGCTGCGGGGCGGCTGCTGCTGCTGCTGGCAGAGGTCGCCGCCAAGGGCGCGGCGCCGGTCGCGCTGATGGCGCTGGCGACGCACCCGCTGGTCCATGGCGGGATGGATCGCCGCCAATGGCTGGCGCAGGCGCGGATCGTCGAGCGCGAATTGCGCGGGCCACGACCGCGCGAGGGGCTCGAACCGCTCGACGATCTGGTGGCGAAGCTCGGCAAGCATGCGGCGGGGCTGGCGGAATGGTGGAGCGCGCTGCGCTCTGCGCTGGTGCCGCTGGTCGAGAGCGCGGGCGCGGAACCCCTCGACGATCTGCTCGACCGTCTCGCCATCGCCGGCGAGGCGCTGTGCGGCGACAGCCTGTGGGCGCGCGAGGATGGACGCGCGCTGGCGCGCTTCGTCGAGGATCTGCGGTTCCACGCGCGCGCGGCGGAGACCCATGTCGACACCGATGATCTCGATATCGTGCTGCGCGATGCGATGGACGAGGTCGCGGTCCGCCCGCCCTATGGCGGTCACCCGCGCGTCGCGATCTACGGCCTGCTCGAAGCACGGATGAGCCGCGCCGAGCTGGTGATCTGCGCCGGGCTCAACGAAGGCGTCTGGCCGCCGCGCGGCGGGGTCGATGCGCTGCTGGCGCCGACGGTGCTGCGCGCGCTGGGCGTGCCCGGAGCCGAGTTTCGCAGCGGGCTGTCGGCGCATGATCTCGCCGGCGCGCTTGGCGCGCCCGAAGTGGTGCTCAGCCGCGCCGCGCGCGACGAGGCGGGGCCGGCGATCCCCTCGCGTTTTCTGCTGCGCGTCCAGGCGCTGCTGGGCGAATTGC
>JAHJWA010000011.1 GCA_018828205.1 Alphaproteobacteria bacterium | reverse complement strand
GGCAGCGGGGTGATCGTGTGCATCATGCCCGAGCGCCCCGAGCAATTGCAGGCCGAGATCGCGCGCGCGCCGCATGTCGGCGGCGAATTGCGCGATTACGGCATCGGCGCGCAGATCCTGGTCGATCGCGGGGTGAGCGACATGATCCTGCTCAGCGATCACGAGAAGACCGTGGTCGGGCTCGAGGGCTACGGCCTCAGCGTCACCGGCCAGCAACCCATCCCCGCCTGACAGGAACCAACAACATGGCCAAATTCCTCATCGTCGAAGCGCGTTTCTACGACGAATACAACGATCTGCTGATTGCCGGCGCGAAGGCGGCGCTCGAAGCTGCCGGTCACTCCGCAGAAGTCCTCACCGTCCCAGGCGCGCTGGAAATTCCCGGCGCGATTTCGCTGGCTGCGGAAGATTCGCAATTCGACGGCTTCGTCGCGCTGGGCGTGGTGATCCGCGGCGAGACCTATCATTTCGAGATCGTGGCGGGCGAAAGCGCGCGCGGAATCATGGCGCTGACCATGGACGGGATCGCGATCGGCAACGGCATCCTCACCGTCGAGAACGATAACCAGGCGCGCGTCCGCGCCGACCCAGCGCAGAAGGACAAGGGCGGCGAAGCGGCCAGGGCGGCGATGGCGCTGCTGAAGCTGGCGGAACGCTTCGGCGGCTAGGGCGCGCCGTCGAGCACCTGCTCGAGCCCCAGCGGCGAGAACGGCCCGATCGCCAGCTGCTCGAACACGCCGATGCCGTCGAGATCGGCACCGGTCACCGCGACCGGCATCTGGACATGCAGGTTTTCCGGGGCGAGCGGATCGAGGCTGGCGAGGTCGATATCCTCGCGCTCTACCCGGAGCGCGCCGTGGTGGATGCCGTGGCCCCATTCGGGGTGGGTGTAGCCCAACCCACGCATCTGGAACCGCCCGAGCGGCTCGAGCTGCAATTGCTCGGGTGCCCCCTTGACCGCCAGCGACAGCGTCCCGCCGCTGGGCCAGCGGGTGCCGCTCTCGAGCCGCGCGCGCATCCCCCCGGCTCCTTCGTTGAGCCCCGCCGCATCGACCCCATCGGGCGCCCAGACCGCGCGGGTGTTCCAGGCGTTCCCGTGGCTGTCGGCGTTGACGTGGAAGAACAGGCTGCCGTCGGGAAAGTTGATCGGGGTCCACTGCCAGAAGAAGCCTAGCTGCGGATGCCCGGGGATCGGCTGCGCATCGCGCGCTCCGACCGGGCGGATGCCCCAGCTGCGGTCGCGCGTGCCGCTGGTACCTGGGGCCAGCTCGCGGCGGTCGCCATCGACCTCGATCCAGCCCTTGTAATGGCCGTTCTGCGTCATCCGCGTGTAGTCCATGAAGGCGCGCGGACCGATCCGATGGATGAAGCGCGGCTCCTCGATCGGGAAGGAGCGGCCGGTGAATTCGACCTCGGCGGCCAGACCCTCGAAGGCTTCGAGCCTCACCCTGAGCCGCTTGAGCGGCTCGATCACCTCGATCTGGAACGGGCCAACCGAGAGATCCATCCGCTCCATCCCCAGCTCGCGACTGGCGTGGAGGCAATATTGCACCCCGTCGCGCACCACGTTGAAATGCGCGTCGATGACATCGAGGTGCGGGTAGACCCCGAGCGCTGCGGCAAAGAAGCCGCTGCCGTCGGGGGCGTAGCCGTTGAAGAAATAGCGGTCGTAGAAATTGCGGTCGGTGCCCGCGAAGGCCACCGGCTCGGGTGTCTGGTGGATCGGAAAATCATCGCCTTTTGATAAGGCCATCAGTTTTCTCCCTGCAATGCGGCGATACTGTCATGCTCGAGCGCGAGCGAACAGGCCCCGCGTGCCATCGAGAGGAAATTGGCATCGCCGCGCTCGGTGCGTTCGACGAAGGCAGCGCTGAACACCGCGGTCGAGACCCCGTGGAGCGCGCCGAGCCGATAGTCGCGCTCGATGTCGGTCCGCGTCAGTTCGACCCCGCGCGCCGCCATTTCCGCCAGATAGAGATCGAGCAATTCGTCCTCGTGCGGGCGCCACATCGCCTCGCCCAGCCCGCAGCCGAGGAAATAGGCGACATCGGTCATGCCGCGCCCGGTTGCGGTGGTCTGCCAGTCGAGCACCGCGATCGGCTCTTGCCCTCCGCGCACGTCGAACAGCATGTTATCGAGGCGGAAATCGCCGTGGATCAAGCATTGCGGCGGATCGCGGCGGGTGAAATAGCGCTCGCTCTGCGCCGCCAGTTCCTCGCACAGCGCCATCATCGCCGGGTCCAGTTCGTCGCCATAGCGTTCGCGGAAGATCGCCTGCGCCTGGGGGTACATCTGCGCGATCCGCTCGGCCTGCCCCGGGGGCGGTTGCAGCCAGGCCGCCTCGAGCAGCTCTGCCCTGCCCCAGCTTGGCGCGTGGATCGCCGCAGCCTGACGGATCGCGGCCCTCGCGTCTTCGAGGCTGCAGCTGGCGATCTGGTCGCCCTGCCGCGCCGGGCCCAGATCCTCGAACAGCAGCAGGAAATCGGCGCCGTCATCTGCGATCTCGGCAACATGCACGCGCGGGACGCGGACCTGCAGCAGCGGTGCCGCTTGGCGGTAGAAAAGGACCTCCTTGCGATAGAGCCCGAACATCGCCGCGGTCCCGCGGCTCGCCGGGTCGGCGGCGGGGAATTTGGCCGCGAGCGTGGCGTTCGCGGTCGGATCGTCGAATGCCACCGTGAAGCGGACGCTGTCGCCGACCTGCCCGGTCCCGATCGCGGTCCATTGGATTGCCGCAACCCGCCTGCCGAGCACCCGGCCCAGCCAAGCGGCGGTAACCGCATCGGGATGCGTAGGAAATTCCGCCAAGCCTCTCTCCTCCCCAACCGCCAGTCCTTTTGGACTTGTGCTTTGTTAGAGAGGGAACGCTAGTCGGGACGATGCGTCCTGACAATCAGGCAAACCGGCCTGCAGGAGGGAACCCAGGAATGAACGGACCGATCGACTGGATCGCGTCGATCGGCGCGGTGCTCGCCGCCTCGATGATCGCCTTCGATCTCGGACGCCGCGCGACCGCATGGGGCTTCGTTCTGTTTTGCGTCGTTTCGGTGCTGTGGATCTATATCGGGCTGAGCACCGGCGCGATCCCGCTCGCCGCGATGAACGGCGTGCTTCTGCTGATCAACGCCTGGGGCGTGTGGCAATATTGGTTCCATCCCAAGAACCGGGCGGAACAATCCTAATCCGAAATCCGGGAGCGAGGCTACCGGTCAGCGGGCGCGCTTTCCGAAACACGCCCGGCCCGCATAATGCGCGCTGTGACCGAGCTCTTCCTCGATCCGGATCAGCTGGTTGTACTTCGCCAGCCGGTCCGAGCGCGCCAGCGAGCCGGTCTTGATCTGCCCGCAATTGGTCGCGACCGCGAGATCGGCAATGGTCGCATCCTCGGTCTCGCCCGAGCGGTGGCTCATCACCGAGGTGTAGCCCGCGCGCGTCGCGATATCGACCGCATCGAGCGTCTCGGACAACGTGCCGATCTGGTTGACCTTGACCAGCAGCGAATTGGCCAGCCCGCGCCCGATCCCGTCCGACAGCCGCGCGGGGTTGGTCACGAAGAGATCGTCGCCGACCAGCTGGATGGTTGCGCCGATCCGCTCCGTCAGCGCCTTCCAGCCCTCGAAATCGTCTTCGGCCATGCCGTCCTCGATCGAACGGATCGGGTAGTCACGGCACAGGCGATCGAGATATTCGGCCATCTGCTCGCCGTCGAGCGAGAGCTTCTCGCCCGAAATCTCGTAGCGGCCGTCGCGGTAGAATTCGGTCGCGGCACAGTCGAGCGCGAGCACGACGTCCTCGCCGGGCTCGAAGCCCGCGCTGCGGATCGAATCCATGATGAAATCGAGCGCGTCGCGGGTGCTGGCGAGATCGGGCGCAAAGCCGCCCTCGTCGCCGACCGAGGTGGATAGGCCCTTCTGCGCCAGGCCCTTTTTCAGCGTGTGGAAGATTTCCGCGCCCCAGCGCACGCCCTCGGCGAGGCTGCCCGCGCCCACCGGCATGACCATGAATTCCTGGATGTCGATCGGGTTGTCGGCATGTTCGCCGCCATTGATGATGTTCATCATCGGCACCGGCAGGACATGCGCCGAGACCCCGCCGACATAGGAATAGAGCGGCAGCCCGCGTGCATCCGCCGCCGCTTTGGCGACCGCGAGGCTGGTGCCCAGGATGGCGTTGGCGCCGAGCCGGCTCTTGTTCTGCGTCCCGTCGAGTTCGATCATCACCATGTCGATGTCGCGCTGATCCTCGGCATCCATTCCGAGGATGGCGTCGGCGATCTCGGTGTTGGCGGCCTCGACCGCCTTCTGCACGCCCTTGCCATGGTAGCGCCCCGGGTCGCCGTCGCGCAGTTCGGCGGCTTCATGAGCGCCGGTCGAGGCCCCCGAAGGCACCGCGGCGCGGCCGAAACTGCCATCGTCCAGCAGCACGTCGACCTCGACCGTGGGGTTGCCGCGGCTGTCGAGAATCTCGCGGGCGTGAAGGTCGATGATCAGGGTCATGGCGGCGGGCTCCGTCGAAGTGTTGTAATTCGCTAACACACCCCCAGATGGGGAGTTCGGGTCGCTCTATGCCGCGGAACCAAGCTCCGCAAGTTGCGTTGCAATATCGAAGACCGGGTCGCTCCAGGCTGTCCGGACCAGAACCGAAAATTGAGGGTAGGACAAAGCAATGGCAGATACGCCCAGCAGCACCAATAAGGCGGCGACGAAAGCCGCCGCCAGCACAACCACCGCCGCAAAGCCGCGCAAGACCGTGGCCAAGACCGGCGCAGCCAAGGAGACCGCACCCATGACCAACACCGCAACTTCCACCACCACCGCTCCTGCTGCCGCAGGCGCGACCACCAAGGACTCGGGCGCAGCCGACAGCGGGGCGACCACCGAGCATCGCGCCGAAGCGAAGACGCGCTTCAATGCAGCGGTCCAGGAAGCCAAGGCCGGTGCCGCCGCGCTTCGCGCCGAAGCCGGTGAGCGGGCGAACGCCTATCGCAGCCAGGCCCGCGGCAAGGGCGATACGCTCGTCACCGACGCCAAGGGCTATGGCGAGGAAGCCAAGACCAAGGGTCGCGAACTCGCAAACGACGGCAAGGCCAAGTTGAGCGGCGGGATCGCCTCGTTGAGCAAGATGGTCGCCGACAACGCGCATGTGGTCGACGAAAAGCTCGGCGCGCAATATGGCGATTACGCCCGCAGCGCATCGCGCTCGCTCGACGACACCGCCGCCCGGCTCGACCAGAAGTCGATCGACGAGCTGACCGAGGACGGCCGCGAATTCGTTCGCAAGAGCCCCGGTCTCGCGATCGGCATGGCCGCCGTCGCCGGCTACATGCTCTCGCGCATCTTTGGCGGCTCGCGTCGCTGAGCGCGCCCGGGATCGGAGCATGACCGGATTGGATAGCGACATCGCAACGAAGCAACCGCATATCGGCGCGACCGATCTGCCCGATCCCTATCAGGACGGCGAGGCGGAGGCGGGCCCTCCCCCTCCCTCCCTGTTCGACGATCTGGCGGCGCTGTTCGAAGACGGGAAGACCTATGCCCAGGCCGAGGTCGCCTACCAGAAGAGCCGGGCCGGCTATGTCGGCGAGCAGACGAAATTCGCCCTTGCCTATGGTGCGGGCGCGCTCGGACTGTTCCACCTCGCGGCGATTGCGCTGACCGTTGGTCTGCTGATCTCGTTGATGACGCTGGTGGGTCCGTGGATTGCGACCGCGATCGTCACGCTCGCGCTGGGCGTTCTCGGCCTTGTCCTCGCCCGCAAACTGCGCGCGAAGATGGTCGCAATCCGTTCCGCCTTCGCGGAGGACGCAAAATGACCAATGCGCGTCTCAGAATGATAGAAGACCTGCACCTGCGCAATTCGGCCAAGGCTCTGGTCGAGGCCGACATCGCGCATCTTCGCGCCGATCTCGCCGAACGCGGTCTTGGCGCGCGGGCGGCCGATCGCATCGCCGAAGGTGCAACCGACGTTTACGACGAAGCGGTCGAGGTCGCGGCGGACAATAAGGGCGCTCTGGCCGCGATCGTCGCGGCGCTGGTGCTGTGGTTCGCGCGCCACCCGATCCTCGAGGCGCTGTTTGGCGAGGATGCGGACGGGCGCGACGACGAGCACGAGGATTACGACGATCGCCACGACCGCGATCATTACGACGCCGACGCGGAACAGGGCAACCGCTGGCGTCGTTGACACCCAGACATCAGAATTCGGAGATTACCATGAGTGAAGAGACCGGCACCAAGATCCTGACCGACGAAGACAAGCGCGCGCGGCTGCGCGAGAAGATCGGCGCGGCCGAGCAGCGCAACGAGGAGCGCAGCGTTGGCGATATCGCCAGGGAAGCGGCTGACACGGTCACCGATTTCGCGAAGCGCCACCCGCTTGCCACCGTCGCCGGTGCGATCGGTTTGGGCCTCGCGATCGGCGCCATGACGCGTCCGGGGCGTCGCCTGACCCGCCGCACCGGCGCACTGGCCGCGATGGCTGCAGACACCGCGATGAGTTACGGGCTGAACGCCTTTGATCGCGCGGGTACCGCAACGTCGGCTGCTGCGCGCTCGGGTTCGGACGGCCTTCAGGATCTCAGCGAAACGCTGAGTTCGGCGGCGCGCAGCCTGCGCCGCGATGCGGCCTACCGTGCCGATGCCGCAGGCGATGCGCTGCGCGGCACGAAGCGTCGCGCGGGACGCAAGGCGTCGCGCACCATGCGCGACCTGCGCTCGCGTCTGAACCACTGATCGCCAGCGATCCGGGCGCTCCGGACGCGGAAATTCGAGCGGCGCGACGGGCTTGCCTGTCGCGCCGCTTGCTTTATGGGGCGCGACACTCCCTCCCCAGGACATCCACCCCAGACGAAGGCCGATCGCCATGGAAGAAACCACCGCCCAACAAACGCTCTACCTCGTGATGGGGGGCCGCGTTTCCGATCCCCGGACCATGGAGTTCAAGGACCCGGAATCGGTCCATGTCGTGGGGGTTTATTCCGACTACGAAACGGCGGAAGAAATGTGGCGCGCCAATGCCCAGCGCACCGTCGACGATGCCGAGATGAAATACGTCGTCGTCCATCTGCACAAGCTGCTGAACCCGAGCCTTTGACGACAACGCCGGGGACCGCGCTGATGCGGCTCCCCGGCGATCGGATATCGGGTTTTGGGAAGGCTTGCTGAAAGCCTTTCCGCTCAGATGAACTCGATCTTCTCGACCAGGTAGAACTTGTCGCCCGAGGGCACGGTGACCTCGACCTCGTCCTTGAGGCTCTTGCCGATCAGCGCGCGGCCGATGGGCGAATTGTACGAGATGCGGCCCTTGTTGGCATCGGCCTCGACCACGCCGACGATCTGATATTTGACCGGCTTGTCGTTTTCGTCGAGCAGCGTCACGGTTGCACCGAACTGGATCCGATCGCCCGAGAGCGTGGTGGGATCGATGATCTGCGCGCGGGTTACCTTGTCCTCGATGTCCGCGATGTTCATCTCGATCTGACCCTGGCGCTCCTTCGCGGCATGGTATTCCGCGTTTTCGGACAGATCGCCATGCGCGCGCGCTTCCTCGATCGCGTCGACCACGCGCGGGCGCTCTTCGCGCAGCGCCCTGAGATCGGTCATGAGCTTGTCATAACCCTCGGCGAGCATCGGTACCTTATCCATTCGGACCCGTGTCCTTCCTGTTGTCCTACCGGCAATTCGAGGCTGCGCCGCTCGGAAAAGCGGTTCGATCAGCGTGGAATGTCCGGAAGGAGAATTGTTAGCTAGCTATAATAGTCTTGCAGCGAGCGCACTTCAAGTTCGCCGGGGCGAACTTCCGCGATCGCGCGCGCGGCGGCGAGCGATGCGGCGGCGGTGGTGTAGGATGGAACCTTGCGATCGAGCGCAGAGGCGCGGATCGATTGCGAGTCCAGCAGCGACTGCCAACCCTCGGTGGTGTTGAAGATCAGATCGACCTCGCCGTCGATGATCGCATCGACCACATGCGGGCGTCCCTCGGCGACCTTGTTGACCCGCGTCACCGCCAGACCCTGCTCGGCCAGATAGGCCTGAGTTCCGTCGGTGGCGATGACCTTGAAGCCCATCTCTATCAGCGTCCTGACGGCAGGCACGATGACCGGCTTGTCGCTATGCTTGACCGAGACGAACAGCGTGCCCTCGCGCGGCAGGACCATGCCTGCGCCCATCTGAGATTTGAGGAAGGCAGCGGGGAAATCGGCGTCGATCCCCATGACCTCGCCGGTGCTCTTCATCTCCGGCGAAAGCGCCGGATCCGAGCCCGGGAAGCGCGCGAAGGGGAAGACCGCTTCCTTGACGCTCATATGCTTAGGGCGAATGTCGAAGGGCTCGAAATTGGAGAGCGGTTCGCCCGCCATGACCCGCGCGGCGATCTTGGCGACCGGGCGGCCGATCGCCTTGGCGACGAAGGGCACGGTGCGGCTCGCGCGCGGATTGACCTCGATCAGGAAGACCTCCTGCCCGTCGGGCCCGTCCTGGACCGCGAATTGGACGTTCATCAGCCCGCGGACATCGAGCGCGAGCGCCAGCTGGTGCGCCTGGCGCTCCATTTCGGCGACGATGTCGTCCGACAGGCTGTAGGGCGGCAGCGTGCAGGCGCTGTCGCCCGAGTGGACGCCCGCTTCCTCGATATGCTGCATCACCCCGGCGATGCGAACCTCGACGCCATCGGAGATGACATCGACATCGCATTCGATCGCGTCGCGCAGATATTGGTCGACCAGCACCGGGCTGTCGCCCGAAACATTGACCGCGGTGGCGATGTAATCATCGAGCTGGGCTTCGGAATCGACGATCTCCATCGCCCTGCCCCCCAGCACATAGCTGGGTCGCAGCAGCACCGGATAGCCGATCGTCCGCGCCACCGCGGCCGCCTCGTCGCGGCTCTTGGCGATGCCATTGTCGGGCTGCTTGAGCCCGAGCTTGTTGACCAGCCGGGCGAAGCGCTCGCGGTCCTCGGCGAGATCGATCGCGTCGGGGCTTGTGCCCAGGATCGGGATCCCCTCGCGCTCGAGCGCGGCCGCGAGCTTGAGCGGGGTCTGTCCGCCCAATTGGACGATCACCCCAACCAGCTCGCCTGCCTGCTGCTCGACGCGCAGGATCTCGAGCACGTCCTCCTCGGTCAGCGGCTCGAAATAGAGCCGGTCGGAGGTGTCGTAATCGGTCGAGACGGTCTCGGGATTGCAATTGACCATGATGGTCTCGTAGCCCGCCTCGGCCAACGCGAAGCAGGCGTGGACGCAGCAATAGTCGAACTCGATCCCCTGGCCGATGCGGTTGGGCCCGCCGCCCAGGATCACGATCTTGCGGCGATCAGAGGGCCGCGCCTCGTTCTCCGCCTCTCCGAAGCTGGGCGCCTCGTAGGTCGAATACATATAGGGCGTCACCGCCTCGAACTCGGCCGCGCAGCTGTCGATCCGCTTGAACACCGGCTCGACGCCGAGCTTGCGGCGCAGGTCGCGGACCTCGCGCTCGCTGGTGGCGCCGGCCATGGCGCGCAAGGCGTCGTGGAGCAGGCCCGAGCGGCGCGCCTGGGTCTCGCCCATGCCGCCCGCGACGCCGACCGAGCGCACCGCCAGCGTGGCCAGCCGCTTGTCGGAAAAGCCCATCGCTTTCAGTCGCCGCATCTCCACCGCGTCGCGCGGCAGGCCGTTGTGGCCGATCATCTGCTCTTCGTAGACGATCGCCGCGATCTGGCGCAGGAACCACGGGTCGAAGCCGGTGATCGCCTGCACTTCCTCCACCGTCAGCTCCTCGCGGAAGGCCTGCGCGATCCGCAGGATCCGCTCGGGCGTGCGCTGCGACAGCGCGGCGGTGATCTTGTCTTTCGAGACTCCCTCGAGCTCGGGTACGCGGTTGAATCCGTCGAGCCCGGTCTCCAGCCCACGCAGCGCCTTCTGCATGCTCTCGGCGAAGCTGCGCCCGATCGCCATCACCTCGCCCACCGATTTCATCGCGGTCGAGAGCTCGGGCTTGGCGCCCTTGAACTTCTCGAAGGCGAAGCGCGGGATCTTGGTGACGACATAGTCGATGGTGGGCTCGAAGCTGGCCGGCGTCGCGCCGGTGATCTCGTTGGTCAGCTCGTCGAGCGTGTAGCCCACCGCCAGCTTGGCGGCGATCCGCGCGATCGGGAAACCGGTCGCCTTGGACGCCAGCGCGGAGCTGCGCGAGACGCGCGGGTTCATCTCAATCACGATCAGCCGCCCGTCCGCGGGATTGACCGCGAACTGGACGTTGGACCCGCCGGTCTCGACCCCGATCTCGCGCAGCACCGCGATGCTGGCCGAGCGCATGATCTGGTATTCCTTGTCGGTCAGCGTCAGCGCCGGGGCGACGGTGATCGAATCGCCGGTGTGGACGCCCATCGGATCGACATTCTCGATCGCGCAGATGATGATGCAATTGTCCTTGGAATCGCGCACCACCTCCATCTCGAACTCTTTCCAGCCGAGCAGCGATTCCTCGATCAGCACTTCCTTGGTCGGCGAGGCATCGAGCCCCTCGCGCACGATCCGCTCGAACTCGGCCTTGTTGTAGGCAATCCCGCCGCCGGTCCCGCCGAGCGTGAAGCTGGGACGGATGATCGCCGGCAGGCCGGTGCGCTCGAGCACCTCATGCGCCTGGTCCACCGATTGCGCGATCCCGCTGCGCGCGCTTTCGAGCCCGATCGCGTCCATCGCCTCGCGGAACCGGTTGCGGTTCTCGGCCTTGTCGATCGCATCGGCGCGCGCGCCGATCATCTCGACGCCATATTTCTTCAGCGTGCCATCGGCATCGAGCGCCAACGCGCAATTGAGCGCGGTCTGCCCGCCCATGGTCGGGAGCAGCGCATCGGGGCGCTCCTTGGCGATGATTTTCGCGACGATCTCGGGGGTGATCGGCTCGATATAGGTCGCGTCCGCCATGTCCGGATCGGTCATGATCGTGGCGGGGTTGGAATTGACCAGGACGACCCGGTAACCCTCCTCGCGCAACGCCTTGATCGCCTGCGTGCCCGAATAGTCGAACTCGCAGGCCTGACCGATGATGATCGGCCCGGCGCCGATGACGAGGATGGATTGTATGTCTGTCCGACGTGGCATTATGTGCTCCGAAGCCCCTTCCCTTGAGGGAAGGGGTTGGGGATGGGTGTACAGGTTTGGCGGAAAAAAGATTGTCCGGCAGCGCGCGCAGGCTGCGCAACGACATGACCGATGCGGAGCGCCGGCTGTGGTCGCACCTGCGGGCGAGCCAGCTTGGCGGGGTGAAGTTCACCCGGCAGTTTCCGATCGGCAATCATATCGTGGACTTCGCCTGCCGCAGTCTGCGCCTGGTGATCGAATGCGACGGGGGCCAGCATTCTGGCAGCCTGCCTGACGAAGGGAGAACCCGCGCGATCGAGGCCCATGGCTACAAGGCGGTCCGCTTCTGGAACCACGAGATCCTCGAAAACACCGACGGAGTGCTCGAAGCCATCGCAGAAGAAGTCGCCCTCGCCCGAAACGAGCGCTGAAGTGCCCCCCTTCCCTCCAGGGAAGGGGACGGGGGATGGGTGTGTGACGCCCGAGATGTCGGACGGCCTCACCACTGCCGAGCCCCCACCCCCGGCCCCTCCCCATGGGGAGGGGAGAAAGAATGGCGCAACGATCTCACCCCAGCATCCCCACGAACTTCTCGAACAGGTAGAAACTGTCCTGCGGGCCCGGGCTCGCCTCGGGGTGGTATTGGACCCCGAAGGCGCGCTTGTCGGTGATCGCGATGCCGCAATTGGTGCCGTCGAACAGCGAGACATGGGTCTGCTCGACGCCTGCGGGCAGGCTGTCGCCATCGACCGCAAAGCCGTGGTTCATGCTGGTGATCTCGACCAGGCCCTCGCTTGTCCCCCAGC
>JAHJWA010000102.1 GCA_018828205.1 Alphaproteobacteria bacterium | reverse complement strand
TCGCCGAACGCCGCGTGCGTCTGGGCCTGCTGCTGTCGGAGATCGGCCAGAGCAACGGCGTCGAGGTCAGCGGTCAGGAAATGTCGATGCTGATCCAGCAGGCGGCGCAGCAATACCGTGCCGAGGACCGCGAGCGTTTTATCCAGTACGTCCAGCAGGAGCCGATGGCTGCTGCCCAGCTGCGCGCACCGCTCTATGAGGACAAGGTCGTCGATTTCCTGTTCGACAAGGCCGAAGTAACCGAGCGCGAAGTGACCCGTGAGGAACTCGAGGCGGCGATCGAAGCCGACGAAGACGCCGGGGAAGCCAAGCAGCCCGCCGTCAAGAAGAAGGCCCCGGCCAAGAAGGCTCCGGCGAAGAAGGCCGCCGCCAAGAAGGATGACGACAAGCCGTCCGACGAGGCCAAGCCCGCCGCCAAGAAGGCCGCTCCCAAGAAGGAAGCCGCCGAAGCGGAGCCGGCGAAGAAGCCCGCCGCGAAGAAGGCTCCCGCCAAGAAGGCCCCGGCCAAGAGCGACGATGCCGACAAGCCCGCTGCGAAGAAGGCTACGGCCAAGAAGCCTGCCGCCAAGAAGTGATCCTGCACCGGGCGCGCAGGTCGCGCATAGAAAAAGGGCGGCGAGGAGTGACCTCGCCGCCCTTTTTCATGCCCGCCCTGCGAGGATCAGTCGCCGGTTTTCCCATCCCCGCTCGCGGCCCGGGCAGGGCCTGGCACGAGATGCGCCATGTCTTCCTTCTGTCCGACATGGATATGCTCCTTGCGCCCCTCGACATAGGCGATTAGCGGCCCCGCCAGGACGCCGTGCACCACGATCGAGACCAGGATCGCGAAGGTGACGGTGGCCCACAACAGCGGTAAGCCCTCGAAATCGCCGTGGTTCTGGCCGTAGGCGAGATAATAGATCGATCCCATCCCGCGCACGCCGAGAAAGGCGATGGCGAAGGTGCCCGCCATGGGAAGGTCGGACCGGCTTTCGGCCAGCAATCCGCAAAGCGGACGGATCACGAACACCAGCGCGAGCCCCACCAGCGCCGCAGGCCAGGTGAGCGCGTTGAGCACCCCGCTGGCGAGCATCACCCCGAAACCGAGCAGCACCGCGACCAGCACGATCTGCTCGATCTGATCGATGAAATGATGGCTGATCTTGTGGTAGCGGCTGGCGTTCTCACGCTGGCGCGCGGTCACCGCCGCGACGAAGACCGCCAGGAAGCCATAGCCATGGATCAGCTCCGCCGAACCATAGGCGAGCAACAGCGTGCCCAGCACCACGAGTCCCTCGCGGGTGGAGTATTTCGGTGTCGCCTCCTCGACCTCGTCGATCGGCGCGTCGGCCTCGCGTTCGAAGATGTACCAGGCGCCGACGCGGCCGATGCCCCAGCCCGCAGCGACTCCAGCAGCGATCCGGTAGACCAGGTCGTAGGCGGCCCATTCCAACGTCCAGCCGCCCAGCGCGGACATGCCAAGCGCCGCGATCGCGAGATGGGTGAAGGGGAAGGCGAGGCCGTCGTTGATCCCCGCCTCGACGGTCAGGCTGAAGCGGACGTCGTGCCGCTTGCCTTCGCCCGGAGGACCCACCTGGACGCTGCGCGCCAGCACGGGATCGGTCGGCGCCAGCGCCGCGCCGAGCAGGATCGCGCTCGCCGGAGCGAGCCCGACCGCCCACCAACCCAGAAATGCGACCGCCGCGATGGTCAGCGGCATCGCGACCGCGAGCAATGGCCAGATCTGGCGCCAGTTCTTCCAGCTTACCGGACGATCGATCGCGATCCCCGCCGCCGCAAGGCTGGCGATGACGATGAATTCGGTGACATATTCCAGCGTCAGCGCATCGAACCCGTCCCATGCCGGATTGAAAAAGGGCAGGTTCAGGGGCAGCGAGGCAAGCAGGAAGCCCGCCGCGACATAGAGGATGGGAAGCGACATCCACACTCGGGCCAGCCAGCGCTCGAGCGTCACCGCCAGCATCAGCCCGATGCCGAAGATGACGAACATCATGATGCGGGGGTCAAATTCCACGGATTATCGGATGTTACGCTTGGCCATCGGGCACCAACGCGCGACGGCCGGTTTCGGGGTCGAGGCGCCTCGCAGGGCTTCGACAGCATTGTCGACCTGCATGATGGCGGTCGTCCGCGGCAGAGTGCTGCACTGCATGTCTTCACAGTGCCGATCCGTGGCGGCTTTGCAAGAACCCCCGGAACAAGGACCCTCAGAAGTCGCCGCTCACGACAAACCGAAAGATCGGTCCGATCCGGCGATCGGCGTATTCGTGAAACAGCACGTCGCCGCCCTCTCGCGACCCGTCATACACGGTCCGGCGATAGTAATTCCGTCCGCCGAGCAGATTGCCCGCGCGGGCCTGAACCGTCAGCCCCAGGACGTCCTTGTGCTCGACGAAGAGCGTGCCGAAGAAGGGACCTTCCCATTCGCGTCCTTCCTCATAGCGCCGGGCATAGGGGGCAT
>JAHJWA010000101.1 GCA_018828205.1 Alphaproteobacteria bacterium | reverse complement strand
CGCCTTGGGCTCGATCGCGCCCTCGAGCATGGAATAGGCGGAGAGGACGCGAAGCGGTACGAAGGGGGCAAAACTCATGGGCCGGATATGCGCTGCCCGACGCGTTTAGCCAAGGGAGCGGCGGCGGTTTTCCGGCATCGCCGGCAAGACCTAGACCTCGTCGGAGGCCCTGATCTTGCGACGGGTGTCGCGCACCGTCGACCAGGCACCGTAGAGCACCAGTACGGCGAGGAAGATCCACACCCACAGCGGGATGTCCTGCCCGAAGATCGCCAGATAGATATAGGCCGAGACGAAGAAGAACCCCGCCAACATCGTCGGCAGCACAGTCGAGCGTCCGGCCCGCGCGCGCTTCACCAGCCAGGCGATCGAGGCGAGGAAGAAGGGGATCGCGCCGACGTAGATCGCCCCGAAGACATAGGGGTTCACATTATACTGCGCGCCGAGCGACAGGAGCCAGTCGTTGATCGATTCGAGCATGGGTTCTCCTGTGGCCCCGAAACGGGCGCCACCGCAACCCGGTCAGAGCAGCGCTTCGATATCCGCCGCGATATTCGCCGGCTTGTCGCTGGGGCCGTAGCGCCTGACGACGCTGCCGTCGCGGTCGATGAGGAATTTGGTGAAATTCCATTTGATCGCCCTGGTGCCCAGCACGCCCTTGGCCTCGCGCTTGAGCCAGTCGAACAGCGGGCTGGCCTCGGGTCCGTTGACCTCGACCTTCGCCATCAGGGGGAAGCTGACGCCGAAATTGACCTTGCAGAACTGCGCGATCTCTTCGGCCTCGCCGGGCTCCTGGCCGCCGAACTGGTTGCAGGGAAAACCCAGCACCTCGAAATCGCGCTCGCCGTATGTCTGGTAGAGCGCTTCCAACCCGTCATACTGCGGGGTGAAGCCGCATTGGCTGGCGGTGTTGACCACCAGCAGCACCTTGCCCTGTTTCTGCGCCAAATCGAGCGGCTCGCCGCGGTTGGTGGTGACGGTGAAATCGGCGATGCTGGTCATGATCGCGCGCTCACGTCTGGGGAAAGTCTGCGCGCTGGGCCAGTTCCGCTACTTCGTCCGCCCGGAATTCCCGGTCGCCGGCCTTTTCGATGTAGTAGCCGCTGCGTTCTTCGGCAGGCATGCTCATCATGTGCCGGATTATTTCGGCGAAGGTGCCCGAGCGCAATCCCTTGGCGCTGTCGAACAGGCCGTTGTTCTCGCCAACCTGATGCAGCGAGGCGCGGTCATCCCATTGGATGCCCTCGCGATGCGTGTCGTGGGCGTGAAAAGTGCTCGGATGGTCGGTCATTGAATGCTCCCTTTTGCCGGTCCAACGCCCGACCCGCGCTGTGGGTCCTTAGCCAAGCCGCCCTTCGTGCAGCCGCAGCACCCGGTCCATCTTCGCCGCCAGCCGCTCGTTGTGCGTCGCGACCAGCGCGGCGCTGCCCTCGCCGCGCACCAGCTCGAGGAATTGCGCCAGCACCTTGTCGCTGGTCGCCTCGTCGAGATTGCCGGTGGGTTCGTCGGCGAGCACCAGCTTGGGGCGATTGGCGAGCCCGCGCGCCACCGCGACGCGCTGCTGCTCACCGCCCGAGAGCTGGCTGGGCCGGTGGGTCAACCGGTGGCCAAGCCCGAGCGCGGTCAGCAGTTCCTCGGCCCGCACCAGCGAATCCTCGCGCGAGCGATTGGCGATCATCTGCGGCAGGACGACGTTCTCGCGCGCGTCGAAATCGGGCAGCAGATGGTGGAACTGGTAGACGAAGCCGAGATGGTCGCGGCGCAGCAGCGTGCGCGCATGCGCATCCTTCTGGTCAACCGGCTTGCCCGCGATGCGGATCTCGCCGCCGAAGCCGCCCTCGAGCAGCCCGACCGCCTGGAGCAGCGTCGATTTGCCCGAACCCGAGGGGCCGAGCAGCGCGACGATCTCGCCGGGCTGGATCGCCATGTCGACCCCGCGCAGCACGTCGATCCGCACCCCGCCCTGTTCGAAGCTGCGGGTCAGCCCGCGCAATTCGAGAACCGGCTCATTCATAACGAAGCACCTGTACGGGATCGGTGCCCGAGGCCTTGAGCGCCGGGTAGAGCGTGGCGAGGAAGCTGAGCCCGAGCGCGAGCAGCACGATCAGTGCGATCTCGACCGGGTCGGCCTGCGCGGGCAAGGTCGAGAGGAAGCGCACCTCGGGATCCCAGAGGTTCTGCCCCGTCACCAGCCCGATGAACTCGACGATCGGCTGGCGGAAATAGAGCACGATGGTGCCGAGGATCAGCCCCGCCACCGTGCCGATCGCCCCGACGGTAAAGCCGGTGGTGACGAAGATCTTGAGCAGACTTCGCCGCGTCGCCCCCATGGTGCGCATGATGGCGATGTCGCGGGTCTTGGCGCGCACCAGCATCACCAGGCTCGAAAGAATGTTGAAGGCGGCGACCAGCACCATGAAGCTCAGCGCGAAGGCCATCGCCACGCGTTCCACCTGCAGCGCCTCGAACAGCGTGGAATTGATCGTCTTCCAGTCGGAGACCACCGCCCTGCCCGCGACCTCTTGCGCGACCGGGGCGAGGATTTCGCCCACCCGGTCGGGATCGTCGACCGTGACCTCAATCATGCCCACCGTGTCGCCGATCAGCAGCAGCGTCTGGGCATCCGCCATCGGCATGATCACGAAGGCCTGGTCGTATTCGTATATCCCGACCTCGAAGATCGCTGCGACCGTGTAGCCCACCTGGCGCGGGACCGTGCCGAAGGGGGTCGAGCGGCCTTGCGGGTTGATGATCGTGATCGTGTCACCCACCCGGGCGCCGATGTTCTGCGCCAGCCGCACGCCGATCGCGACATTGCTGGTCCCCGCGCGCAGCGCGCCGATATCGCCGCTCATCACCTTGGGGCCCATGTCGGCGATATCCTGCGCGGTGTTCCCGCGCACCAGAATCGCCTCGACCCGGCCGTTGAAGCTGGTCAGCAACGGTTGCTCGATCAGCGGCGAGGCCTCGGTGACACCGGGAGTCGCGCGGACTTTCTCGAGAATATCCTCCCAATCGTCCATCCGCCCGCCATAGGCCTGGACGATGGCATGGCCGTTCAGCCCCACGATCTTGTCGAGCAGTTCGGCGCGAAAGCCGTTCATGACGCTCATCACGATGACCAGCATCGCGACCGACAGCATCACCACGCCGACCGAGATTCCGGCGACCAGCGCGATGAAGGCCTCGCTCTTGCCGGGCAGCAGATAGCGCTTGGCGATGGTCCATTCGAAAGGGGAAAGCAGCAAGATCGGGTGTTCACCGGGCGGTTGCAGGAGTGCAGCGCTCTAGGCAGGCTTTCCTTTCGCTGCAATGAAATCCCGGCGACATGGCGTCTCGGCCATCCGCCCAAACGGTGGGGCCGATCATGCACGGTCCGTCGCGCTAGCCTTGTAATCGGCGCGCAACATCGCCATTGGCACCGGCAAGCGGAGGGCCCGGCGGCCACCCCATATAGGCGAGCGATGAACCTCACCCATCCCTTCCACGATGCGGACGGCGACACACTGCGCGAAGAGTGCGGCGTGTTCGGCGCCATCAATGCGACCGATGCCTCGGCGGCGACGGCGCTCGGCCTGCATGCGCTGCAGCACCGCGGGCAGGAGGCGGTCGGGATCACCTCCTTCGACGGGCGCGAATTCTACAGCCGTCGCGGGCTCGGCCATGTCGCCGACAATTTCTCCGGTCAGGACGCGATCGCCGAACTGCCCGGCATGATGGCGGCGGGCCATGTCCGCTATTCCACGACCGGCGGCGCGGGCCTGCGCAACGTCCAGCCGCTCTATGCCGATCTGGCGGGGGGCGGCTTCGCGGTCGCGCACAATGGCAATATCTCCAACGCGGGGACGCTGCGCGAAGACCTGGTGCGGCGCGGTTCGATCTTCCAGTCGACCAGCGACACCGAGGTCATCATCCACCTCGTCGCGACCAGCCGTTATCCCACCATCACCGACCGTCTGGTCGATGCGCTGCGGCTGCTCGAGGGCGCCTATGCGCTGATCGTCATGACCCCGATGGGGATGATCGCCTGCCGCGATCCGCTGGGCATCCGTCCGCTGGTGATGGGGCGAATCGGCGATGCCACGGTCTTCGCCAGCGAAAGCGTCGCCTTCGACGTGATGGGCGCCGACCTGGTGCGCGAGGTCGAGCCGGGCGAGCTGATCAAGGTCGATTTCGACGGCAATATCGATTCGCTCCACCCCTTCGGCAATCACTCGCCGCGGCCCTGCATCTTCGAACACGTCTATTTCAGCCGCCCCGACAGCATTTTCGCCGGGCGCAGCGTCTATGAGGCGCGCAAGGCGATCGGCGCGCAGCTGGCGGTGGAAAGCCCCTGCGAGGCCGATCTGGTGGTGCCCGTTCCCGACAGCGGAGTCCCCGCGGCGATCGGCTATGCGCAGCAGTCGGGTCTGCCCTTCGAACTCGGGATCATCCGTTCGCATTATGTCGGGCGTACCTTCATCCAGCCTTCGGACGGCGCGCGCCATGCCGGGGTCAAGCGCAAGCACAACGCCAACCGCGCGCTGGTCGAAGGCAAGAGGATCGTGCTGATCGACGATTCGATCGTGCGCGGCACCACCAGCCTCTCGATCGTCGAGATGATGCGCGATGCGGGCGCGACGGAGGTGCATTTCCGCGTCGCCAGCCCGCCCACCGCGCACAGCTGCTTCTACGGGGTCGACACCCCCGAGCGCTCCAAACTGCTCGCGGCGCGGATGGATCTGGAACCCATGCGCGAGTTCATCAAGGCCGACAGCCTCGCCTTCGTCTCGATCGACGGACTCTACCGCGCGGTCGGCGAACAGCCGCGCAACGCCGCTTGCCCGCAATTCTGCGACGCCTGCTTCACCGGCGATTATCCCACCTCGCTGACCGATCTCGCCAGGCGCGACGATGCGCAGGGTCAGCTCTCGCTGCCGGTCGGAAAGGTCGCGTAATGACGGATCAGGCCAAGCCGCTCGCGGGGAAAACCGCGCTCGTCACGGGTTCGAGCAAGGGCATCGGCGCCGCCAGCGCGCTGGCGCTGGCCGAAGCGGGCGCGCATGTCGTGCTGACCGGGCGCGACGTGCGCTCGCTCGAAGCGGTCGAGGACCGCATCCACGAGCTCGGCGGCAGCGCGACCATCGCCCCGGTCGATTTCGAGGAGAGCGACGGCATCGCCCGGCTCGCGCAGGCGATCTCGACACGCTGGGACGTGCTCGACATCCTCGTCATCTCCGCCGCCTTCCTGCCCGCGCTCAGCCCGGTCACCCAGATCGACCGCAAGGAGTTCGGCCGCGCGGTGACGGTCAACCTCCTCGCCACCCAGGCGCTGCTCGCCGCCTTCGATCCGCTGCTCAAGCGCGCCGAGGGAGCCCGGGTGATCGGACTGACCAGCAGCGTCGGCGCCGATCCGCGCCCCTATTGGTCGGCCTATGGTTCGACCAAGGCCGCCTTCGACAATCTGCTCGAATCCTACGCCCGCGAGGTCGAGAAGGTCGGCAATATCCGCGTCGCGATCCTCGACCCCGGCGCCACGCGCACAAGCATGCGCGCCAAGGCCTATCCCGGCGAGGATCCCAAGACGGTCAAGGAGCCCGGCGTGGTCGCGGACCGTATCGTCGAACTGCTGATCGAGGGCTTCGAGACCGCGCATCGCGAACGCGTGGCCGAAGCCGGTTAACCAGCCCCGCTAGCGATTTGGCAACCAGGCCGGGCGAAAACCGCCCGGCTTTGGGGCGAGCGCAGACGCCTGCCGGCCAAACGGATCGAGGACGGGCTGCGATGACCACTCCCATGACCACCAAATTCTTTCAGGACAGCTACCAGCGCGCCGCGCAGGAGGACCGCTGCGGTGCGCGCACCCGGCTGGCGATACCCGCGCAGTTGCGCGCTTCGGGCGGGCGCGCCTTTCGCACCACCGTCCAGGATCTGTCGATCTCGGGCTTCTCCGCCTCGGCGATCAACCGGATGCACGAGGGACAATTGTGCTGGCTGACCATGCCCGGCCTTCAGTCGCTGCAGGCGCAGGTGGTGTGGTGGCAGGATTCCACCGTCGGCTGCGCCTTCACCCAGCTGCTCAGCCCGATCGTCCATGCGGCGATCCTCGAACGGTTCCGCGGCGACGGGGACTGACCCCGCCGCCGTTTGCCCGTCAGTCGAGTTCGGCCAGCTTCGCCGTCACACCCAGCCATTGGCGGCGCAGATCGCCGCTGGTGGCGGTGGGCCAATTGCTGACCACGGCGACCACCAGATCGCTTTCCGGAACCAGCGTGATCGACTGGCCGAAAATCCCCTGGGCGCCGAAATTGCCGCCGGGATAGGTCCACCACTGATAGCCATAGCCGAAGCCCTGGCCGCCGAAATCGACCTGCTGCGCGCCCGCCTCGGCGAACCAGCCCTGAGGCACCACGTCGCCGCCGCCCTCGAGCACGAACTGACCGAAGCGCGCGTAATCCGCCAGCCGCAGCGACAGACAGCAGCCGCCGACATTGCCGCCGCGCGGATCGGTCATCCAGAACATGTCGCCCGCGAAGCCGGCGGCGTCGACGATGTTCTGCTTGGCATAGGCTGCGAGCGGCATGCCGACCGCGTTCTCGACCAGCAGCCCGATCAGATTGGTCTCGCCGGTCTTGTAGACCCATTTCTCGCCCGGGGGCGCCTCGCGCGGGAGCGCCTTCATCTGCGCGACGATCGCATCGGGCCCGTATTCGAGCACGAAGCGGTTGAGCTGCGCGACGTCGCTTGCGGGGTCGGTGTAATCCTCGTTCCAGGCGACCCCCGAGGTCATGGTGGCGAGCTGGCGCACCGAGACCTCGTCATAGGCCGAGCCCGCCAGCCCGGGGACATATTGCGTCACCGGATCGTCGAGACTGGCAATATGCCCGTCGCGCAGCGCGGCGCCCAGCAGCGTCGAGGTGAAGCTCTTGGCGACCGAGAAGCTAGTCCAGCGCTGTTCGGGGCCGAAGCCGGCGGTATAATCCTCGAAGCGGATTGCGCCATCCTGCAGCACCATCACGCCGACCGCATTGCTGGCTTCCATCGCGGCGCGGATCTCGGCAGCGAGCGCGGGTGGCAGCGGCGCGCCTTCGGGCAGCGCGCGGGGGCTGGGAT
>JAHJWA010000010.1 GCA_018828205.1 Alphaproteobacteria bacterium | reverse complement strand
GTGAAATAGGGGGCGCCCACGCCCGCGGCGAAGATCACCACGCGGCCCTTCTCGAGATGGCGTTCGGCGCGGCGGCGGATCACCGGTTCGCACACCTTGTCCATCTCGATCGCCGACTGGACCCTGGTGGGGACGCCCAATTGCTCGAGCGCGTTCTGCATCGCCAGCGCGTTCATCACGGTGGCGAGCATGCCCATGTAATCGGCCTGCGCGCGGTCCATGCCCTGCGCCGCACCCGCCATCCCGCGGAAGATGTTGCCGCCGCCGATCACGAGGCAGATCTCGAGCCCGCCCGCCTGCGCGGCTTTCACCTCCTTGGCGAGCTCCATCACGAAGCCGGGATCGATCCCGAACTGCTGATCGCCCATCAAGACTTCGCCCGACAGCTTGAGCAGGACGCGTTTGATGGGGGGCATGGGCATGGGGGCTGTGGTCCGATAAATCCGAGGGTTGCGGCTCCTTAGCCCCCTCGCACCGGTGGCGCAAAGGGGAAAGGGGCCCGGCGCGAAGGCCCCAGCGCAGGCCCGCACGAAGGCCAGCGCGAAACCGGGATTTCCTACACGCGAAACCCGCGCTAGCCTCGCACCGCGCCGCTCCATGCGCGATTCGGCCCCGCAGGCGCGCTGCCCGCCTCGCCCCGAATGTGTTTCATCAACCAACGCCCCCGCGACTCGGGAAAAGCGCACAAAAACGGCCGCCGAATCGAAATCCGGCGGCCGCAAATTGGAGGAATTTTGTTGCGAGCTCAGCCCTTGACGGCAGCCGCCACTTCCGCGGCGAAATCGCTCTCTTCCTTCTCGATGCCCTCGCCGAGCTGGAAGCGGACATAGTCCTTGAGCACGATGTCATGCCCGGCATCCTTGCCCGCCTTGGCGACGACGTCGGAAATCGCGGTCTTGTTGTCCATCACGAAAACCTGGCTCAGCAGCGCGTTTTCCTTGGCGAACTTCTTGATCGCACCATCGACCATCTTTTCCTGGACGTTCTCGGGCTTACCGCTCTCGGCCGCCTTTTCCGCCGCGATCTTGCGCTCGCGCTCGATCGTCTCGGCGTCGAGATCCTCGGCATTCAGCGCCTGCGGGAAAGCCGCGGCGATGTGCATCGCCAGCTGCTTGCCAAGCGGCTCGAGCACATCGGCGCCCGCTTCGCTCTCGAGCGCGACCAGCACGCCGATCTTGCCGAGATTGGCGGCGACCGCATTGTGCATATAGGGCACGACCATGCCCTTGGAGACCGAGACGGTCTTCATCCGGCGGATCTGCTGGTTCTCGCCGATGGTGGCGACATTGTCGGTGAGCTTGTCGCTCACGGTGCCACCATCGGGATAGTCGAGGCCCTTGAGCGTCTCGACATCATCGCCCGAAGCCTTGAGCGCGGTCTCGGTGACCTTGCGGACGAAATCCTGGAAGCGGTCGTTCTTGGCGACGAAGTCGGTCTCGGAATTGACCTCGACCGCAACGCCCTTGGTGCCCCCGGACTCATTGGCGACGGCGACGCCGACCAGGCCCTCGGCCGCGGTGCGGCTGGACTTCTTCTGCGCGGTGGCGAGGCCCTTTGCGCGCAGCGCGTCGACAGCCGCCTCGAGGTCGCCGTCGCATTCGACGAGCGCCTTCTTGGCATCCATCATGCCCGCGCCGGTGCGCTCGCGCAGCGCCTTGATGTCGGCGGTGGTGAAATTCGCCATGGTGGGATCCTTCTTCAAATGAGGTGCGGCGCCGGGCCGAGATTGCTCGGACCGGCGCCTAGACTGGAGTTTTGACGGGTGCGTGACGCACCCGCGCAAGCGATCAGGCCGCGGCTTCTCCCGGGGGATTTTCCATCGCGCCGAAATCCTGTCCGCTGTCGATCACGCCCTCGCCCTTGCCCGAACGCGCCGCTTCGCCTATCGCGTCGCAATAGAGGCGAACCGCGCGGCTGGCGTCGTCATTGCCCGGGATCGGGAAGGCGATGCCGGTGGGATCGGTGTTGGTGTCGAGCACCGCGATCACGGGGATGCCAAGGACGTTGGCTTCCTTGATCGCGAGATCTTCCTTGTTGGCGTCGATCACGAACATCACGTCGGGAATGCCGCCCATGTCGCGGATGCCGCCGAGCGAGAGCTCGAGCTTGTCGCGCTCGCGGGTCAGCTGGAGAACTTCCTTCTTGGTCAGACCCGAAGTGTCGCCCGAAAGCTGTTCCTCGAGCGTCTTGAGACGCTTGATCGAACCCGAGATCGTCTTCCAGTTGGTGAGCATGCCGCCCAGCCAGCGGTGGTTGACGAAATGCTGACCCGAAGCGCGTGCCGCCTCGGCGATCGCGTCCTGCGCCTGGCGCTTGGTGCCGACGAACAGCACCTTGCCGCCCGAACGCGCGGACTGCGCGACGAAGTCGAGCGCGCGCGCGAACAGCGGCACGGTCTGCGAGAGGTCGATGATGTGGATGCCGTTACGCGCGCCGAAGATATACGGCTTCATGCGCGGGTTCCAGCGGTGGGTCTGGTGGCCGAAATGGGCACCGGCCTCGATCAATTGCTGCATCGTGACGGTAGGAGCCGCCATAAGTAAATTCCTTTCCGGTTTGACCTCTGGAAGGCTGGAACCCGAGATGCGGAGAATTCCCGCTATCGGGCACCGGTATGAAGCGCCTGCCATGTGGATTTGTCCGCCGCGAGCCGGGCCGGAAATGGCCGAATCCTCGGTGGACGGCCGGCCCTTACCGCGGATCGCGGCGTGAATCCACCGTCAATTCGTCGCCCGCCCGCGACCGTCAGCCGCAATTTCGCTTGACCCGGCAGAACAAATAGAGAACACAGCGCCTATCGCCGGAACGAATGTCGCGCGATGGAGGTTTTCCACTGGCTATCCACAATCTGTCAACAGGATTGGGGATGGCACCGAGAAAAGGAAAGACGGTCGATGTTTGCTCTTGTTCTGATGGCGTTCCTGATCCTGCTGGCGATCGCCAGCCTGTCGGTCCTGGCCGATAGCGGATTGCGCTGGTGGTCCGCCTTCGGGGCGTTGAGGCAGCAACTGGCCAGCGCCGATCGCACCTCGCCGCAAGCACCGACCGGTGCGCGTCACCGCAACCCCGGTCATGCGCGCGGGGCCGGGTCGCACAAGCTTACGCCGCGGGCCGCGCTGCGCGCTGCCGCCTGATCTTGGCATAGCGCATCCAGCCATAGGGAAGCACCGCCAGATACCCCAGACAGATCGCCACCAGCGTCCACCAGGGTTCGAGCAGCAGAGCCGCGAACAGGAGCGCGACAAAGGCCAGCAGTTCGAGCCGGATGGTCCGCCGCGGACGCAGCGACGCCCAGCTCATCGTTGCCAGGTTGGAAATCATCAGCACCGCGATCACCGCCAGCCAGGGGCCGACCAGCAGCGGATCGCGGAAAAACTCCTGCCCCGTCGCCATCCAGAAGTAGAACGGCAGGAACGCCAGACCGGCTGCCACCGGCGCGGGGATACCAGTGAGGAACCCCGCCGATTTGTGCGGTTGCTCGTCGGTGTCGATCTGGGCGTTGAAGCGCGCCAGCCGCAGCGCGCAGCAGATCGGAAAGGCGAGCGCCGCGAACCAGCCCAGCCGAGACATGTCCTGCAACGACCACAAATAGATGATGATCGCCGGCGCGGTCCCGAAGGACAGCGAGTCCGCCAGGCTGTCGAGCTCGGCGCCGAAGCGCGACTGCGCGTTGAGCATCCGCGCGATCCGTCCGTCGAGCCCGTCGAGCAGACCCGCGAGGATGATCGCGAAGACCGCCAGCCCCCATTGCCCCGAAATGGCGAACCGGATGCCGGTCAGCCCGGAGCACAGCGCGGCGGCGGTGATCGCGTTGGGCAGCAGCGCCCGCAGCGTCAGACCGCGCGGCCGCGTCTGCCCCGGCTCGAACGCCTCGTCCTCGGTGGCCTTGGGGCCAAGCCGCGGCCGCTCCCCGCGTGGATCGGCGCTCACTGGCTCACCCCTTCGATCAGTTTCTGTGTTCCGATTTCGCCCAGCACGGTCTCGCCCGCGATGCAGCGCTGCCCCAGCAGCACCCGGGAATCCGTGCCCGCTGGAAGATAGACGTCGACCCGGCTGCCGAAGCGGATCAGCCCGACGCGCTGCCCCGCCCCCACCGTGTCGCCCGGCTTGACGAAGGGCACGATCCGCCGCGCCACCAGGCCGGCGATCTGGGTAAAGCCGATCCGCGTCCCGTCGGCGCGCTCGATCAATATGTATTGGCGCTCGTTTTCCTCGCTCGCCTTGTCGAGATCGGCATTCAGGAACTTGCCCGGCAGATAGACCAGACGGCGGATCACCCCGGCGATCGGCGCGCGATTGATGTGGACGTCGAAGACGCTCATGAAGATCGAGATCCGCGTCACCGGTCCGTCGGGCAGACCCTGGATTCCACTGCCGTCGTCGATCTTGAGCTCCTCGGGAGGCTCGACCTGCGCGATCAGCGAGACCAGCCCGTCGGCGGGCGAAACGATCAGCGAGTCCTCGTGCGGGACCACCCGCTCCGGGTCGCGGAAAAAGGCAAACACGCCCGCGGTCAGGAACAGCAGCGGCCAGCCGATGATCCCCCAGCCCAGCAGCAGGAAGACCAGGCTGACGCCCAGCGCGATCAATCCGAATTTGCGACCCTCGGGATGGATGCGGGGTAAGGACCAGGCGACATCGCCGCGGCCCCGGTTGTCAAGGAGTTCACCTGCCATCGCCACCGTCTAGGCGAGGCTCCGCCCAGCCGCAAGCGCGCGGGCGCTACCCCGCCTTGCGCAGGAAGACCGTTCCCGCGGAATAGCCGGCGCCGAAGCTGCAGATCAGCCCGGTGTCGCCGGGCTGCAGATCTTCGCCGTTGAGATGGAAGGCGATGATCGAGCCGGCGCTCGAGGTGTTGCCATAGGTATCGAGCACCGTCGGGCTCTCGTCCTCGCTCGCCTCGTGGCCCAGGACGCGCTGCGCGATCAACCGGTTCATCCCCGCATTGGCCTGATGCAGCCACAGCCTTCGCAAGCCCTGCGGATCGATCGACAGCCGTTCGGCCTCTTCGACGATCATCTGCGCGACCATCGGCACGACCTCCTTGAAAACCTTGCGGCCTTCCTGGACGAAGAGCTTGTCCGGCGCATCCGCGGTCTCGGGATGCGCACGGTTGAGATAGCCGAAATTGTTGCGGATATTGTTGGAAAACACGGTCTTGAGACGCGTTCCGAGAATGTCCCAATGCTCGGCCGGTGCCAGCGCCGCGTCCTCGACCAGCACCGCGGTGGCGACATCGCCGAAGATGAAATGGCTGTCGCGGTCGCGCCAGTTGAGATGGCCGCTGGTGATCTCGGGGCTGACCACCAGCACGCTGCGCGCATTGCCCGCGCGGATATAATCGGCGGCGGTCTGGATCCCGAAGGTGGCCGAAGAGCAGGCGACGTTCATGTCGAAGGCGAAGCCGTCGATCCCCAGCGCCTGCTGGATCTCGATCGCCATCGCCGGATAGGGGCGCTGCATGTTCGAAGCCGCGCACAGCACCGCATCGACATCGCCCGGCTCGCGCCCCGCGCGCGCCAGCGCATCGCGCGCCGCCGCGACCCCGATCTCGGCGAGGATGGAAATCTCGTCGTCGCCGCGCTCATCCATCCGCGGCGCCATGATCGCCGGGTCGAGCACCGGCGCCTTGGTCATCACGTGCCGCGCCTTGATCCCGCTGGCCTTCTCGATAAACTCGACCGAGCTGGGCTGCAGAGCCTCGACCTCGCCCGCCGCGATCTCATCGGCGTGCTGGGCGTTGAAACGCTCGACATAGAGGTTGAAGCTGGCGACCAGCTCCTCATTGGTGATGCTCTCTGCCGGCGTGAACAATCCGGTGGCGGAGATGACGGGACGACCCGTCGGCACGATATCTGCTCTCATGGCGGCCACGCGTAATCCCACGCAGCCGCTACGGCAAGGCCACGCGGGCGTTGCGGAGGCCGCGGCAGATCATCAATTCTCCGCTTGAAGACCCCACCGCCTATCGCTGGACTGGCCGGGCGGCGCAGTTACACCTAACCAATTGGCCCCCTAGCGATGGAAGGTCCCGAACCGATGAGCACAGAGAAAACCAACCTGCATTATGAGCTGAAGGATGTCGGCCTGCGGGCCCAGGCGACCGCCGCGGGGCTGGTCCAGCTTTGCAAGGAACTGCAAGCCGCGGGCATTCTGGGTGAAGAGGCCATCGCTCGGATCAAGACCTCGATTGCGGACGAGATCGCGCTTACCGCTCCGCGGTCGATCCGCAGGGAGGAGTTTCGCCGGGACGTCTGCACGCGGCTCGACTCGCTGTTCGCAGGCAGTGAGCCGGTCGGGACCGGCGAAGGTCTGGCCTTCAGATCCGACGAGGGCGAGCAAGCGCAATAGCCTCCGGTCGATCGGTCTCGGCGCTCGGTGAAGCTGCGAGCGCGCCATAGCCGACACGATTGCGATGGGGCGGCCCGTGTACGCCTTGCCCAAAAAGGCAAGAGAGGCGGCCCACCGAGCCGCCTCTCCAAACTTCGCGCCGTTGATTGCGCCGAGCTGCTTTGCGGGTTCTTAGAACCGGACCGTCCCGGTCACGAAGACCTGCCGCGGGTTGCCGTAGAAGGCGGTCAAAGTGCCTTCGGTGCCCAGCGTTGGAACCGGAAAGCCGTTCGCACCGAGGGGAATTGCCCCGGTCACGGGATCGGCGCCGATAAAGGTATAGCCCGAGGTCTTGTATTCCTTGTCGGTGAGATTGCGACCGTGAAGCCCGATGGTCCAGGCTCGACCGGGCGCAGAATAGACTAGGTTCGCATCGAGAAGCGCGTAGCCGCTCTGGTCGATATAGGGGTTGGGAACCTCGAACTGATAGGTCTTGGAGCGGTAGGACAGCGTGGTCGAGAAATCGAGATCGCCGGCGCCCATGGGAGTCGAGTAGGAAAGCGTCGCGCTCCCGGTGTATTTGGGCGTGTTCTGAACTTCGCGAAACTCGGCCACATCGGTTGGAACGCCGCCGATATTGGTGACGTACTCGGTGTATTCGGCATCGATGAAGCCCCCGGTAAGCGCCAGCGAGAGCCGGTCGCCGAGGGTCATCATATCCCGGCCCAAACGGGCGGTGGTCTCGAGTTCGAGCCCCTTGAAGGTCGCTCCGCCGGCGTTGGAAACGACGCCGCAGAAGCTCGGAATCCCCCCCACCTCGCAGGCGACGGAGCCCGGGATCTGGACATCGGTGTAATCGGCGTAGAACGCGGCTGCGGCCAGATACAGCGCCCCGTCCAGCAGGCTGCCCTTGTAGCCCAGTTCGTAGCTGTCGACCTGTTCGGGAGCGAAGCTGAGGAAGCCAGCGATCTCATCGTCGCTGCGCACCCCGTCGCCGTCCAGATCCGGGGCGTTGACCCCGACCCCGCGCGGGTCGAACCCGCCACCCTTGAAGCCTTGCGAGAAGCTCGCATAGAGATTGTGGTCGGGGTTCGGCTGGAAGCTGATCGATGCCCGCGGGGTGAATTTCTTGAACTCGCGGCTGCCGTCGAAATTGGTGCCTGGCGCGCCGAACGGGACCCCTGCGCCCCCGAAGACCGGAGAGCCGCCGCCAAGATAGTTCTGCCGCAGAATGCTGGCCGTCCGCTCGTCCCAGGTATAGCGGCCGCCGACCGACAGGCTCAGCTGGTCGGTCAGATCGTAGGTGAAATCTCCGAATACGGCATAAGTTTCGGTATCGACATCCGCCTGGGTGAACGCGGTCAGCCCAGCGAGCGTGTTGAAGATGCGCACGTCGAACAGCGTGTCGGCGGTCGCGTCGAGATAGTAGAAGCCGACCAGCCCCGAGAGCCGGTCGCTTTCGTAGAGCAGCTGGAATTCCTGGCTGATCTGCTCGTTGAGGTAGATCCCGGGCACATCGACATCGACCGCCGGAAGCGCGTCGAAATCGATCGGCGTGTAGGTGTCGTCCTTGCGCCAGGCGCTGATCGAGCGCAGCGTCAGCGTGTCGCTGAGTTCGGCGGAGATGTTCATCGCGAGACCGTAGCCCTCGACCGATTGATCGGGATCGACAAGCCCGCCCCTGGTGTCGAAGACATCGTCGAGCACCGGGGCTCCGCTCGCGCGACCCGGAATGATCCGATGGCCGCCACGCGGGCTGCTGTCGTCCTTGGTGTAATCGCCGGAAATTCGGATCAGGACCGGTTCGCCATAGCCGCCCATCTCGAAGGTCCCGCGGGCTGCGAAGACATCCTTGTCGTAATTGTCGAGCCCCGTGGTCAGGTTCTCGCCATAGCCGTCGCGGGTCAGTTTCGCGACAGCGCCGCCGACCCGGATCAGGTCGCTGACGGGTGCCGATACGCTCAGAACACCGTCGAGCTGGTTGTAGGTGCCATAGGTGGCTCGCGCCCGAAGCGAAAACTCGTCCGGAAGGTTGCGCGTGACGTATTTGACCGCGCCGCCAATCGTGTTGCGGCCGTAGAGCGTGCCCTGCGGGCCGCGCAGCACTTCGATCCGTTCGACATCGTAGATATCGAGTACCGCTGCTTGCGGTCGATTGAGATAGACGTCGTCGAGATAGATACCCACGCCCTGCTCGAAACCGGATACCGGATCCTGCTGGCCGACGCCGCGGATGAAGGCGCTAAGGGTCGAATTGGTCCCGCGCGACGCCTCGAGCGTCGTGTTCGGCGTGGTCTGCGCGATATCGGTGATATCGATCGAACCCGCCTGCTCGAGAGCCTCTCCGCTGTAGGCGGTGACCGCGATCGGCACGTTGAGCAGGCTTTCCTCACGGCGACGGGCGGTGACGACGATCATGCCTTCCCCGGCTTCGGGCTCGCTCGCTTCGGCGGGCGCGGGCTGCTCGGGCGCTGAATCCTGTGCGAGCGCGGGAGCGGCAAGCGCGGCCCATGCAAGCGGTGCGGCAAGTCCAAGCGCGCTGGCCGAGGTGGCAAATTTTTTCATTCCGATCTCTCCTCCTGTGCGTGTTTCAACACACGCTTGCCATCCTGATATTGCAAGATGAACCAGGTTTCAACTTTGGAATTGCCTGCGCAAAGTTCTTGGCGTAGCTAGCGTGACACGATGGCAACAGCGAAGCCCCCCGAGAGCCCCGACACGCGATCCGCCAGCCCTGGTAAGGAGCCGCGCACGGCACGCGGTCGTGCGACGATGCGCAAGCTGCTCGACGCGGCTGCCAAGGAATTCGGCGATCGGGGTTTTTACGAGGCTTCGATCAGCGACATCACGCGCCGCGCCGGGACCGCGCTCGGCAGTTTCTATACCTATTTCGACAGCAAGGAAGCGATCTTCTCGGCCCTGGTTCGGGACATGAGCCAGGCGGTGGCGAGGACCGCTGCCGCGGCAGTCTCCCCCTCTTCGGGGGGTGTCGACCGCGAGCACGAGGTGCTGATCGCCTTTCTCGATTTCGCTCGTCAAAACAAGGCGATCTATCGGATCATCGACGAGGCCGAGTTCGTCGATCCCGCGAGCTACCGGGCTCATTACGAAGGTGCCGCGGCGCGTATCGCGGCGCGTCTCGATCAAGGCGTGGCCGACCAACTCGTCCGCCCGGGAGAGAACGAAGTGCGTGCCTGGGCGCTGATGGGCATGAACGTCTTCATCGGTCTGCGATACGGCGTCTGGGAGGACTCGCGTCCGAGCGACGAGATCGCTGCTGCCATCGAAGACCTGCTCCGCAACGGCATCGCCGCACCGACCAAAAAACCCAGCTGATGGAGCCCGAGGAATGAGCGACCGAGCCGCTGTGCCGGAGACGCGCGACAGCTCGCGCCGGGGAATTGTCCTGGCCATGCTGTTGCTCGTCTACATATTCAATTTCGTCGACCGGCAGATTCTGGCGATCCTCGCCGCTCCGATCCAGGCTGAGCTCGAACTGAGCGATGGCCAGCTGGGGCTTCTGGGAGGGCTGGCCTTCGCCCTGCTCTATTCCACGCTGGCCGTGCCGCTCGCGGTGCTGGCGGACCGCACCAGTCGCAGCTGGGTGATCACCGTCTCGCTCGTGGTATGGAGCGGGTTCACGGCCCTCTGCGGGCTGGCACAGAACTTCTGGCACCTTCTCTTGGCCCGCGTCGGTGTGGGCGTGGGCGAGGCGGGCGGAGTGGCGCCATCCTATGCCCTGATCGGCGACTACTTCCCCAGCGAGAAGCGCGCTTCCGCGCTGGCGATCTATTCGCTCGGCATTCCCGTGGGATCGGCGGTCGGCGTGCTCGCAGGCGGCTATATCGCGGCAAGAGTCGACTGGCGCCTGGCCTTTTTCGTCGTCGGGATGGCGGGGCTTCTGGTCGCGCCGGCGTTCAAGCTCTTGGTCAAGGACCTGCCCAAGCATTCTCCGCTTGCTGTCGCTTCGCCGCAACCGAGTTCCGCCAGCCTGTCGTCGACCGCCAGGATACTGGCCGCCAAGCCGGCCTTCTGGTTCATGGCCTTCGGGGCGGCGACCTCTTCGGCCCTCGCCTACGGGATCGGCTTCTGGCTTCCGAGCCTCCTCATCCGCAGCTTCGGTCTGGATCTGGTCGAGACGTCCCAGTTCATCGGCGCCTTGCTGCTGCTGGGGGGCGTTACGGGGATGCTGGCCGGGGGATGGCTGGGCGACAAATTGGGCAAGCGCGACCGCGCCTATTATAGCTGGCTGCCGAGTATCGCCTTTATCCTGGGTGCCCCCCTGTTCGCCGCAGGAATCCTGAGCGTCGACGTGAAGCTGGCGTTCCTGCTGTTCCTCATCCCCCAGGCCCTGTCCTATGTATGGCTCGGGCCGGTGCTCTCCGCCGTCCAGCATCTGGTCGAACCCGCCGCCCGCTCGACCGCCTCGGCCTTGTTTCTCCTGATCAACAATCTGATCGGGCTCGGCGGCGGAATTTTCGCTCTGGGTGCGCTGTCCGACTTCCTGGTTCCCTATTATGGTGACGAGGCGCTGCGCTATTCCATGCTGTTCGCGCTGGGCCTCTACGCCCTTGCGGCCCTGCTCATGGCGCTCGCCGGACCGAGCTTGAGACGCGATTGGGTCGACGAATAGTCCTGTCACAGCGACAGCTTCTCGCGGCTGGCCCGAGCCCAACCGCGGCAGCATGACCATCCGAAGCCGATCCCCAGCCTTGCCCTGCCCTGCGACCCGTAGCGGAAGGAGGGGCAGGCTGATCTGCCATGCCGCCCGGCCCGCTGTGCTCATAACCTCACCGCGTGGGATTTCGATGTATGCGTCGGGAGGGGCAAGTGGTGGACAGGGCTGGATTCGAACCAGCGTACGCTTGCGCGGGCAGATTTACAGTCTGCTGCCTTTAACCACTCGGCCACCTGTCCACTTGGCTTGCCAGTTTCGCGATGAAACGCAGGTGGGTCTGAGGAGACCCCGCTGGCCGAGAGGCGCCCCTTTGGCGAAGCGACGCTTGCCTGTCAATGGCCGCACTGGCAGGGGACGCGGCTATTGCCACAAGGGAGCAGCCATATGGCCAAGACGGAGCGCAAGAAGGCGCTGCGCGGACGCGCGGGACGCATGCAGGGTGGGCGCGGAAGCGGCCGCGCGAGCACCGGACAGGTCCGCCTGTGGGGTCACCACGCGGTCGAGGCCGCGCTCAAGAACCCCGAGCGGCGCCACCACAAGCTGTGGGCGACGCGCGAGGCGCTCGCGGAGCTCGACGGCGAATTGCCCGAGGATTTCACCGTGGAATACGCCGGCATGCCCGATCTCGACCGGCTGGTGGCGCGCGATGCGCCGCATCAGGGGCTGGTGCTCGATTGCGCGGCGCTGGACGATGTCTTTCTCGACCAGGTCCTCAAGGCCGAGCCCGACCGCCCGCTGCTGGTGCTCGACCAGGTTACCGACCCGCACAATGTCGGCGCGATCCTGCGCTCGGCGGCGGCTTTCGGTGCGGCGGCGATCGTGACCCAGGACCGCCACGCGCCCCCCGAGGGCGGGGTGATCGGCAAGGCGGCTTCGGGTGCGCTCGAGGTTGTACCCTGGGTGCGGGTGGTCAATCTGGCGCGCGCGCTCGAGGATATGGCCGAGGCGGGTTACTGGCGAATCGGCCTCGCTGGCGAGGCCGAGACGACGCTGGCCGAGGCGCTCCCTGCAGGCCCGGTCGCGCTGGTGCTCGGTGCCGAGGGGCCAGGGATGCGGCACAATGTCGCGGGCCATTGCGACGCGCTGGCGCGGCTTCCGATCGGCGATGCCATGGAGAGCCTCAACGTCTCCAACGCCGCGGCGATCGCGCTCTACGCGGTGGCGACCCGCTGAGCGGAGCCCGAAACGCAAAAACGCCGCATCGCGCCTGAGCGTGATGCGGCGTCGATCCGTTCGCCCCGCCGATGCGGCGGGGCGAAGCGTGTCTTAGTTCACCGAATCCTTGAGGCCCTTGCCGGCCTTGAACTTGGGCTGGTTCGACGCCTTGATCGTCATCGGCTCGCCGGTGCGCGGGTTGCGGCCGGTCGAGGCCTTGCGCTTGGCGACCGAGAACGTGCCGAAGCCGACCAGCCGGACGTCGTCGCCGCTCGACAGCGACTTGGTGATGGCGTCGAACACGCCTTCCACGGCGCTGGAGGCATCGCTCTTCGACAGGCCGCTGGAATCGGCGACTGCGCTGATCAGGTCGTTCTTGTTCATCTTAAGGGAACCCCCACTTGGTGTTAAATTCTGCTCGGTGAATCATGTCTCCGAATGCGCGGCAGTTGAACGAGTCGACGCGGGACTGTCAAAGGCAAATCGGCTCCGAGGGCGCTGGTTTGGCCTCTAAAAGCCTGAAATCAACGTGATTGCTCGCTTAACCATGCCGCAAACCGCCCCGCCGGACCGGCGCACGCCGTTTCAGCGCCGGACCCGGCAAGGCGAGTCGCAGCGCCGCCCAATGGTGCGCGTCAATGCGCGGTCTGGACCGGCGGATTGGCGCTGCCCACCGTCAGCGGCTGGCTCGCAAGATCGTCGGCCTCGGTCCATTCGATCTCGGCGGGCACCGAGGTCAGAGCGTGTTCGAGCACCTGATCGACATGCGAGACCGGGATGATTTTCAGCCCATCCTTCACCTTGGCGGGGATCTCGGCGAGGTCCTTCACATTCTCCTCGGGGATCAGCACGGTCTCGATCCCGCCGCGCAGCGCCGCGAGCAATTTCTCCTTCAGCCCGCCGATCGGCAGCACCCTTCCGCGCAAGGTCACCTCGCCGGTCATCGCGACCTCGGGTCGCACCGGAATACCACTCAGCGTCGAGACGATCGAGGTGACCATGCCGATGCCCGCGCTCGGTCCGTCCTTGGGCACCGCGCCCTCGGGCAGATGGATGTGGATGTTCTTGCGCTGGAATATGCTCTGCTTGATCC
>JAHJWA010000100.1 GCA_018828205.1 Alphaproteobacteria bacterium | reverse complement strand
CGACTTGCGAGGGGCCGGAACCTTACGAAGGTTCCGGCCCCTTTTTTGCTTATGCGCCGGCGCTGCAAGCCCGCCCGACCCGCCCCCTCTGAGGGGGAGGCTGGGTGGGGGGCACCACGCCGATGGAGCGGACGCGCGCCTGAGGCGCGCTTGCCCACCACGGCCCCTCCCCGCGGGGAGGGAGGATTCCCACGATCTAGGCGAGCGCGGTTTTGACGAAATCGGCGCAGCGTTCGCCGATCATGATGCTGGGCGCATTGGTGTTGCCCCCGATCAGCCGCGGCATCACGCTGGCGTCGGCCACCCACAGCCCGTCGATCCCGCGCACCCTGAGCTGCGGATCGACCACGCTGTCCGCGTCGCCCCCCATCCGGCAGGTGCCGACCGGGTGATAGACGGTGTCGGCGCGGTCGCGGATCAGATGGTCGAGCGCGGCATCGTCGTCGAGATCGATGGGATAGCGATCCTTGGGCGCGTATTGCGCCATCGCCGGCGCCGCGACGATGCGGTGCGAGAGCCGTACGCCCTTGCGCAGCACTTCCATGTCGCGCTCGTCGTCGAGGAAATTGGGATCGATCACCGGGGTGTCGGCGGCATTGCGCGAACCCAGCCGCACCGTTCCCCTGCTTTCGGGGCGCAGCACGCAGGCATGGAGCGAGAAGCCGTGGCCCTTTACCTTCATCCGCCCGTGATCCTCGAGCATGGCGGGGACGAAGTGCCATTGAACGTCGGGTGCGGGTGCATCCTGCATCACCTTCCAGAACCCTCCGGCCTCGGCATAGGGTGTGGTCATGATCCCGGTCCGCTTGCGGCGGTGCTCTATGATCGCCTTGGCCATCCGCACCGTTCCCGCGAGGCTGTCGCCGATAAATTCGGTGCTCTCGGTCTGCCAGCTCGACACATAGTCGACATGGTCCTGCAGGTCGGATCCGACCGCCTCGCAATCGCGCTTCACCGTGATCCCGTGGTCGGCCAGATGCGCGCCGGGACCTATCCCTGACAGCATCAGCACCTGAGGAGAATTGAACGCCCCCGCCGACAGCACCACGCCTCCGCGCGCGCGCACCGTGCGCTGCCTGCCGCCGACCGAATAGGTCACCCCGGTCACCCGGCCGTCGTCGATCTCGATCTTCTGGACGGTCACCCCGATCCGGACATCGAGATTGCGATTGCCGCGCAAGGGTTCGACATAGGCGCGCGCAGAGGACCAGCGTTCGCCGTTCTTCTGCGTCACCTGATAGATGCCGAAGCCTTCCTGCTTCGCGCCGTTGAAATCGCTGTTGTGCGGCAGTTGCAGCTGCGTCGCCGCCTCGACGAACGCCTTGCTGCCCGGGTTGGGCCAATGCTGATCCGAGACATGCAGCGGCCCGTCGCCGCCATGGAATTCGTCCGCGCCCTGCTCGTTGTTCTCGGCGCGTTTGAAATAGGGCAGGACATCGTCATAGGCCCAGGCGCTGCAGCCCAGCTCGGCCCAGTGATCGTAATCCCAGCGGTGCCCGCGGATGTAGATCATCGCGTTGATCGCCGAGGAACCGCCGAGCCCGCGCCCGCGCGGCTGGTAGCCGATTCTGCCATTCAGCCCCTTTTGCGGAACCGTCTCGTAGCGATAGTTCGAGCCTTGGCGCAAAAAGGGCATGAAGCCCGGGGTTTTGACCAGAACCGTGTTGTTGCGCGGCCCCGCCTCGAGCAGGCACACGCTCTTGCCCGCTTCGGCCAGCCGACCGGCAGCCGCGCTGCCCCCGCTGCCGCCGCCGACAACGATCACATCGAATTCGTCCATGTTCTCTCCTCTTCCGCGGAAGAGGTTACGCAGGCTCGCCCGATCCGGCAATCGGGTTTTCGTCTGCAACCGGCTTCCCGGTCGCGCCACCGCGTCGCGCTTCCCAGCGGGCGCGGATCGTGGCGCTGGTCTCGCGGCTGCCGTCGTGGCTCCAGCCCGGTTCGCGCAGCAGGTAGGAGAGCTTGTGCTGCCACGGCGCGCGCCAGACGTCCTGCGCGATCCCGACCCATTCGTGGAACACCGCCCACAGCAGGTTGAAGCTGCCCAGCTGTTTGACGATGCCGTAGCGGATCGTCTCCTCCTCGGGGCGTTCCTGCTCGAAGGTGCCGAACATCCGGTCCCAGACGATGAACACGCCCGCGTAATTGCGGTCGAGATAGCGCGGATTGGTGGCGTGGTGGACGCGGTGGTGGCTCGGCGTGTTCATCACCGCCTCGAACCAGCGCGGCATCCGGTCGATCGCCTCGGTGTGGATCCAGAACTGGTAGATCAGGTTGAAACCCGAAACGATCGCCAGCATCGCCGGGTGGAAGCCGAGCAGGATCAGCGGCAGGCTGAAAACGAAGGACAGCGCGAAGAAGCCGGTCCAGGTCTGCCGCAGCGCGGTGCTCAGATTGTAGTGCTGGCTGGAATGGTGGTTGACGTGGCTCGCCCAGAACCAGCGCACCCGGTGCGCCATGCGGTGGAAGACGTAATAGAGCAGGTCGTCGAGCACGAAGGCGAGCGGCCAGGCCCACCAAACCGCCCACCAGCTCTCGCCGAAATCGAACAGCCGGTAGTCGTAGAGCCACAGCGCCGCGGCCAGGATGGCGCCGCCGAAGACCACGCCCGCAACCGTGCTGCCCAGCCCGAAGGCGAGGCTGGTGAGCGTGTCGCGCGGTTCATAGGCATGCGGGCGCCTGCGCCTTGCCCACAGCATCTCCGCCAGCACGAGCAGGACGAAGGCCGGGACGGCGTAGGTGACGGGATCGAAATCGGGCATGTCAGTGCGATTTGATACTCTCGATATGCTGGACCCAGAGCGAAGGATCGTCGAGCTCGAGCCGGACCCCGCCGTAGCGCTTTTCTGCCGTATCGACCACCAGCGCTTCGCCGTCGATCCGGGCGTGCGCGGCCGGGGTCAGCACCCGCCCGGCGAAATGGGCGCCGTGCTGGCGCAGCAGCAGGATCCGCCCGGCGGCATCGCGCAGCAGCGCGGCGCGGCCGTCATGGTCGAGCGCGATTTCGACCGGCTCGAAGCTGTCGTCCGCGTCGCTCGCTTCGCGGCGCGCGTCGGCCTCGCTTTCCAGCCGGCGCGGCGCGCCCAGCTTGAGCCACCAGGCCAGCGCCGCCAGCGCCACGATCGCGGCGAGCGATCCGGCGAACTGCAGCAGGGCGGGGGGAATTTCCATCGTGCGACGGATTGGCACGGCGGGCGGATTGCGGCAAGCAGGGGCCTCAACAGGGGAAGCACACTATGAAACGATCCGCCCTTTTCGCAGGTCTCGCCCTGTTCGCCCTTCAGCCCGTGCTGGTCCAGCCGGCCTTCGCGCAGAGCGCCGACCCGGTCGCGATCGTCGAGGGCGAGGCCGAGCGCACCGCCCGCGTGGCGCAGCAATTGTGGGACTGGGCCGAGCTCGGCTATCTCGAGACCCGCTCGACCCGGCTGCTGCAGGACGAGCTGGCGGCGGAGGGCTTCGCCATCACGCCGGGCGTCGCCGGGATCCCCACCGCCTTCGTCGGCGAATGGGGCGAGGGCGGACCGGTGATCGCGATCCTCGCGGAGTTCGACGCGCTGCCGGGCATCTCTCAATCGGCAGAGCCGAGCCGCGATCCGCTGGCGGACAAGCACGCCGGCCACGCCTGCGGGCACAATCTGTTCGGCGCCGGCTCGCTGACCGCGGCGATCGCGGTCAAGCGCTGGCTCGAGGCGACCGGCACGCCCGGGCGCATCCGGCTCTACGGTACGCCCGCGGAAGAGGGCGGCTCGGGCAAGGTCTATATGGCGCGCGCCGGATTGTTCGACGATGTCGACACCGCGATCCACTGGCACGCCGCCGACGAGAACAGCGCCGCGGCGCGCACGGGGCTCGCCAACCGTTCGGCCAAGTTCCGCTTCAAGGGCGTCTCCGCGCATGCCGCCGCCGCGCCCGAACGCGGTCGCTCGGCGCTCGACGGGGTCGAGGCGATGAACATGATGGTCAATATGATGCGCGAGCACACCAGCATGAACACCCGCATCCATTACGTCATCACCGAGGGCGGCTCGGCGCCCAATGTTATCCCCGACAGCGCGGAAGTGTTCTATTACGTCCGCCATTCCGAGGCGGACGAGGTGCGCGCGCTGTGGGAGCGGGTCGAAGCGGCGGCCGAGGGCGCCGCGCTGGGAACCGGGACGGAGGTCAGCTGGGAGATCATCCACGGCAACAACCCGCTGCTGGTCAACCAGGCGCTCGCGCGGATGATGGACGCCAAGCTGCGCGAGGTCGGCGGGGTGACCTACACCGCGGAAGAACGCGCCTGGGCCGAGGAGATCGCGGAAAGCTTCGGCGAGCAGGCGAGGCCGCTGGAAAGCGCGGGCGAGATCCAGTCCTATGGGACGACGCTGGGCTATGGCTCGACCGATGTCGGCGATGTCTCCTGGACCACCCCGACCGTGGGTGTGAACACCGCCACCTGGGTCCCCGGCACCAGCGCGCACAGCTGGCAGGCGGTCGCGGCGAGCGGTACCTCGATCGGCGCCAAGGGCGCGCAGGTTGCGGCGAAATCGATGGCGCTGATGGCGGTCGAGCTGTTCCAGAACGAGGAATTGCGCGAAGCGGCGAGAGCGGAATTCGATGCCTCGCGCGGGGCGGACTATGTCTACCGCTCGCTGCTGGGCGACCGCGATCCGCCGCTGGACTTTCGCCGCTAGGGGATCATGGTCTCGGTCTGACCCTGCCTGCTCCTCCCCCTTGAGGGGGAGGCCGGGTGGGGGGTGCTGCGGCGATGGCCTGGACGCGCGCGACCAGCCGCGGCAGCGCGCCTATTGCTGCGCCTGCTCGGCGAGCTCGATCATGACCGAGCGAATCGGCGCCAGATCGTATCCGGCAGCCTGCGCGGCGCGTTCGATCGCGGCAGGGTCGCGCCCGCCGCGCGCCTCGGCCAGCGCCCACAGCAGCGTCGAGCGCGTACCGGTGCGGCAATAGGCCAGGACCTTGCCCTCAGCATTGTCGAGCGCCGCCTGCATCGCCGCGATGCGAGCGTGGTCGAAGCCCGAGGAGTCCACCGGGATTGCCACATAGTCGATCCCCGCAGCCCGCGCCGCCGCCTCGATCGTAGCCCCCTCGGGCTGGCCCGGGGCCTCGCCATCGGGGCGGTTGTTGACGATCAGCGTCACGCCCTGCGCCTCGGCGCGGGCGATATCCTCGGTGCCGATCTGGCCGGCGGCAAAGACCGTGTCGGAAAGCGTGCGGAACTCGCTCATGCTTCGACCGCCTCGGCTTCGCGATTTCTCTGGCGCCGGTTGCGCTGGACGATGTTGAGGATTTCAACCCCGACCGAGAAGCCCATCGCCGCGTAGATATAGCCCTTGGGAACGTGGAATCCGAAGCCGTCGGCGATCAGCACCACCCCGATCATCACCAGGAAGGCCAGCGCCAGCATCACCAGCGTCGGATTGTGCTCGATGAAGCGCGCCAGCGGATCGGCCGCGACCAGCATGATCCCCACCGTGATCACGACCGCCGCGACCATGATCGGGATGTCGTCGGTCATGCCCACCGCGGTGAGGATCGAGTCGACCGAGAACACCATGTCGATCGCCACGATCTGCGCGATCACCGCACCGAAGGTCGCGGTCGCCGCCTTGGCCGCGCCCGGGGTCTTGTCGAGCATATGTCCCGAGGGATCTTCGGGCTCCATCGAATGGTGGATTTCCTTGGTCGCCTTCCACAGCAGGAACAGCCCGCCCGTCAGCAGGATCAGGTCGCGTCCGGAGAAAGCTGTTTCGAAGCTCGGCTCGCCGTAATCATTGGGGGCCCCCTGGATGCCGAGGTCAAACAGCGGGGTCTGCAAGGTCACCAGCCAGCCGATCAGCATCAGCAGGCCGATCCGCATCACCAGCGCCAGCATCAGCCCGATTCGCCGCGCGCGCTGCTGTTGGTGAACGGGCAGCTTGTTCGACAGGATGGCAATGAAGATCAAATTGTCGATGCCGAGAATCACCTCGAGCGCGATCAGCGTGAGCAGCGCGAGCCAGGCGGCGGGATCGGAGAGCAGAGCGAGGATGTCCATCACCCGCCTTTGGCGTCGCGCAGAGCGTTTCGCAATATCCAAATACGCGCCTGAATCACCATGCGAAAATGTCACATTTGACCCGCACACCGACCGTCAACGTTAAATCATTCGCTTGGCCGTGGTTTTGTGGCTATGTAGGGTATTGTAATGGGCGGGACTTTCCGACGAATCACGATCGGATTCCGCTAGCGCCGGGTTTGCCATGCGGCCCGCGATCCGGCGTTTCACTGCGGGGCGGCGCGATAAGGTACGATTTGAATCATGGGTTACGATAGAGGCCGCCGTCGGGGACGGGACAAGCGCGACGGATTTGGAGAAGACGGTTTCGAGCCCATGGGCGGCCCGTCGGAAGGATTCGGATCGTCAGGTGGTTTTGGCGGCGGTTTCGGCGGCGACCGGGGCGGCTTCAACAATGATCGCGGCGGTTCGGGCGGCGGCGGTGGTTACCGCGGCGGCGGTGGCGGCGGCGCCCCCAACCGCGGCGGACCGGGTGGCGGCGCTGGCGCAGGCGGCGCGGGCGGCTTCAGCCGCATGCCCGCGCAGGTCGTCGGCACCGGCAAGGGCAAGGTCAAATTTTTCAACGCGGCGAAGGGCTTCGGCTTCATCCAGCAGGATAGCGGCGGCGAGGACGTGTTCGTCCACATCAGCGCGGTCGAGCGCGCCGGGCTCGAGAATCTCGGCGAAGGCCAGGAACTCGAATTCAACCTCGTCGATCGCGGTGGCAAGGTCTCGGCGCAGGATCTCCAGATCCTCGGCGATGTCGTTGCAGCCCCGGCCGACGCTGGCCCGCCCAAGCGCGAGCTGACCGGCGACAAGGCGACCGGCACGGTCAAGTTCTTCAATTCGATGAAGGGCTTCGGCTTTATTACCCGCGATGACGGCCAGCCCGATGCCTTCGTGCACATCAGCGCGGTCGAGCGCTCGGGCCTGTCGGGCATCGACGAGGGCCAGCGTTACGAGTTCGATCTCGAGGTCGACCGACGAGGCAAGTATTCGGCGGTCAACCTCGTTCCCGTCACGGAATGAGGCGAGCCGCGCCGCCACGGTTTGACCCGGCGCGCGCGGTTCAATAGACCCCGAAAGACACGTGAATGGCGGTTCCCTCACGGGGCCGCCATTTGCATTTGACCGCTCGTTTTTTCGCCCCCCTGCTTCCCCTTTTCCCCTTTTCCCCGCGCCCATGCGCCCCGGAGGTCCCATGTCGATTTCGCCGCTGATGCCCGTCTATCCCCGTTGCGGGGTTCGTCCCGTCCGCGGCGATCACTGCCATCTGATCGACGAGGACGGCACGCGCTATCTCGATTTCGCCAGCGGCATCGCGGTCAATCTGCTCGGCCACAGCCACCAAGGGCTGATCGGCGCGATCCAGCGTCAGGCCGAGACGCTGATGCATGTATCCAACCTCTATGGCAGCCCGCAGGGCGAAGCGCTCGCGCAGCGGCTGGTGGATGTCACCTTCGCCGATACGGTGTTCTTCACCAATTCGGGCGCCGAGGCGGTCGAGACCGCGATCAAGACCGCGCGCGCCTATCACCAGCACGAGGACGGCGATGCCAACCGCACCGAGCTGATCACCTTCACCAGCGCCTTCCACGGCCGCACCATGGCGACGATCAGCGCCTCCAATCAGGAGAAGATGCACAAGGGCTTCGAGCCGCTGCTGCCCGGCTTCGTCTATTGCGAATTCGACGATCTCGAGGCGGCGCGCGCGCTGGTCGGTCCGCGCACCGCGGGCTTCCTGGTCGAACCGATCCAGGGCGAGGGCGGCATCCGTCCCGCCAGCCAGGCATTCCTGCAAGGCCTGCGCGATCTCGCCGACGAGCACGATCTCATGCTGGTGCTCGACGAGGTCCAGTGCGGCGTCGCGCGCACCGGCAAGTTCTACGCGCATGAGCATTACGGGGTCGATCCGGATGTCCTCGCCAGTGCCAAGGGGATCGGCGGCGGCTTCCCGCTGGGCGCCTGTCTCGCGACCGAAAAGGCCGCGCGCGGGATGACCTTCGGCACCCATGGCTCGACCTATGGCGGCAACCCGCTGGCGATGGCGGCGGGCACCGCGGTGATGGATGCAGTGGCGAACGAGGCCTTCCTCGCCGAGGTAACCGAGAAGGGCGAGCGGTTGCGCGCCCGGCTCGAGCAGTTCATCGGCAATTACCCCGAGCTGTTCGACAGCGTGCGCGGCAAGGGGCTGATGCTCGGCCTGCGGATGAAGATCGAGAGCCGGCCCTTCTTCGTCCATCTGCGCGACAATCATCAGCTGATGACCGTGGCCGCAGGCGACCAGACGCTGCGCATCCTGCCGCCGCTGGTGGCGGGCGATTCCGAGTTCGACGAATTCTTCGACAAGCTGTCGGCCGGCGCGGCCAGCTTCACCATGCCCGAGCCCGCGTGATGGCTGGCGGCGACACCGGCGCTGCGATCCGGGGGCGCAGCTTCCTCGACCTCTCCGATGCCGGCGGCGACGCGATCGCGGCGATGATCGGCGATGCGCAGACCCGCAAGGCGGCGCGTGCCGGCTGGCCCAAGGGCCGCGCCGACGCCGATGCGCCGCTCGCGGGCCATGTGCTGGGGATGATCTTCGAGAAGAACTCGACCCGCACCCGCGTCAGCTTCGACATCGCCATGCGCCAGCTCGGCGGATCGGCGCTGATCCTCGATGCCGCCACCACGCAGCTCGGCCGCGGCGAGAGCATCGCCGACACCGCGCGCGTGCTCAGCCGGATGGTCGATGCGATCATGATCCGCACCGACGATCACGCCAAGGCGCAGGCGCTCGCCGAGCATGCCAGCGTCCCGGTGATCAACGGGCTCACCGATCGCTCGCACCCCTGCCAGATCGTCGCCGACCTGCTGACCGTGATCGAGCATGGCAAGCCGCTCCCCGGACTCGAGCTCGCCTGGCTGGGCGATGGCAACAATGTCCTGCACTCGCTGCTCGAGGCGGCGGCGCTGATGAAATTCAACATTCGCGTCGGTGCGCCCGAGGGCTACGATCCCGAGGAGGAATTCCTCGCCATGGCGCGCGATGCCGGCTGCCGGGTCACGGTGACCCGCGATGCCGCCGAAGCGGCGCGCGGCGCGGATGTCGTCGTCACCGATACCTGGGTCTCGATGGGGCAGGAGCATGCCGAGGCCAAGCTGGCGGCAATGACGCCCTTCCAGGTGGATGCGGCGCTGATGGCGCAGGCCAAGCCTGATGCGCGTTTCCTTCATTGCCTGCCCGCACATGTTGGCGAGGAGGTCTCACAGGAGGTCTTCGATGGCGCGCAGTCGCTCGTCTTCGATGAAGCCGAGAACCGCATCCACGCGCAGAAATCGATCCTGCTGTGGTGCCACGGAAAACTGTCCGCCGGCTGAGGCGGCTCGGTCACCCGGGGCCTTAAAAGAGTAGCCTACGCGCCCCATATGGCGCGGATGACCGAACCCGAAGAAACCTTCTCCGAGCGCACGCTCGGCTTTAGCATCCCCTCGCGCGACGCGCGCGGCCGGCTGGTGCGGCTCGACCGCACTGTCGCCGAAATCCTCTCGGCCCACGCCTATCCGCCGCCGATCGCCAATCTGCTGGCCGAGGCGCTGGTGCTGACCGCGCTCATCGGCAGCCTGTTCAAGGACGATGGTTCGCAGGTCACCATGCAGGCTCAGACCGAGACCGGCGCGGTGAATCTGTTCGTGTGCGATTATCGTGCCGGGGCGCTGCGCGGCTATGTCGATTTCGACCCCGACGCGCTCGCCGAACTGGGCGCCAATCCGACGCTCTACGCGCTGTTCGGCAAGGCCTATCTCGCGCTGACCTTCGACATGACCGACGGCCGCGGCCGCTATCAGGGGATCGTTCCGCTCGAGGGCGACAGCCTCGCGCGTGCCTGCGAAGGTTATTTCGTCCAGTCCGAGCAGCTGCCGACGCTGATCCGAACCTCGGTGAGCAACGGTCCCCAGGGAGCGCGTGCCGCCGGAATGCTGGTGCAGCATCTCGCCGACGGCGAGGAAGGGCGCGAGCGGCTGCACGTGCGGCTCGACCACCCGGAGTGGGAGCATGTCGCGGTCATGGCCGGATCGCTGCGCCACGACGAATTGCTCGATCCCGCGCTTTCGCTCGAGGCGATCGTCTGGCGGCTGTTCCACGAGGAAGAGGAAGTGCGCGTCGTCCGCGGGGCGCCGATCTCTCGAGGCTGCCGCTGCACCGCCGAGCATTATCTGTCGGTGCTGACTCGCTTTCCGGAGGAAGAACGCCGCGACATGCGCGATAAAGACGGGATGATCGTGGTCGATTGCGCCTTTTGTTCGCGCAAGTTTCCCATCGCGGCTTGATCAACTCGTCGATGGTAAAGCACGGTTCATCTATGGTAATGAATATGACGGCGGCATCGCTGCTAACTCCACGCAATCGAGGTGTGATATGCGCAAATTCTTTCTGACGGCTTTGGCGGGACTTGGCGCCGCCGGCGCGTTGACGCTGGCGGTTGCGCCTTCCGCTGCGCAGAATGCCTCTCTTGCGATGCTCGGCCAGCTCGACCGGGGGCAATGGGAATTGCGGTTCCGCGATGGCGAGCCCAGCCAGCGGATCTGTCTGCGCGAAGGCAGCGACCTGATCCAGCTCCGCCATCGCGGCGCCAATTGCAGCCGTCTGGTGGTCGAGAATGGCGCGCGCCAGGTGACCGTGCAATACACCTGCCGGGGTAATGGCTACGGCCGGACCAGCGTGCGGCGCGAGAGCGCGACGCTCGCGCAGGTCGAAAGCCAGGGCATTGCCGGGGGCCGGCCGTTCCAGTTCTCCGCCGAGGCGCGCCGCGTGGGCGCCTGCCACTGACGCTTGCGCCGATCGTGCCGCCGCCCTAGCGCGGCCGGCATGAGCGATCCTGTAAAGCAAAGCCCCGGACCCGCGCCCGGGCCCGCAGTCGTCCTCCTTTCGGGCGGTCTCGATTCGATGGTCACCGCCGCGCTGGCGCGCGAGGCCGGACACGCGCTGCACGCGCTTACGATCGATTACGGCCAGCGGCATGTCCGCGAAATCGAATCCGCGCGCGACATTGCGCAACGGTTGGGCGCAGCGCGTCATGTCGAACTCCCGCTCGACCTGCGCCGCTTCGGTGGATCCGCGCTCACCGACGATATCGACGTGCCCAAGACCGGCCTCGAAGAAGGGATCCCGGTCACCTATGTGCCCGCGCGCAATCTGGTGTTCCTGGCGCTGACAACCGCCTTCGCCGAAACCGTCCAGTCGCGCGACATCTTCATCGGCGTCAATGCGCTCGATTATTCGGGCTATCCCGACTGCCGGCCCGAATTCATCGCCAGCTTCGCCGAAACCGCACGGCTTGGGACCAAGCAGGGCGTGGAGGGCGGTGCTTTCACCATCCACGCCCCGCTCCAGCACATGACCAAGGCCGATATCGCCCGGGAATGCGCGCGTCTGGGGCTCGATCCTGCGTGGAGCTGGTCCTGTTACGATCCCACCCCCGCGGGGCTTGCCTGCGGCGTCTGCGATTCCTGCCGGCTGCGGCGAAAAGGCTTTTCCGAAGCGGGGCTTGCCGATACCACTCCCTACGACCGGGACATAACCCGGGTGTAGGGAGCTGACATTGACCGAGCACACGAAACCCGCGCCGGCGGCGAATCCTTCTGCCATCGACCCCGACGCGAAGGTCCCCGCCTACAGCTGGTATGCGCTGAGCGTGCTGGTGCTGGTCTATATGCTCAATTTCATCGACCGGAACATCCTCTCGATCCTGGCCAACGACATCAAGGCGGATCTCGGTCTCAGCGACGCTGACCTCGGCTTTCTCTACGGCACCGCTTTCGGCGTGTTCTACGCTCTGTTCGGCATCCCGCTGGGCCGTCTGGCCGACAGCTGGCACCGCGTGCGGCTGATGACACTGGGTCTGGCGCTGTGGTCGATGATGACCGCCTTGTCGGGCTTCGCGAAAAACGGCCTGATGCTGAGCGGCGCCCGCATCGGCGTCGGCGTCGGCGAGGCGAGTGCCAGTCCGGCGGCCTATTCGCTGATCTCGGATTGGTTTCCCAAGAAGATGCGCGGCACCGCGCTGGCGATCTATTCGGCCGGGCTCTACATCGGGGGCGGCATCTCGCTGCTGATCGGGGGCTTGATCGTCGAGGGCTGGAACGAGGCCTATCCCGGCGGCGGTCCGCTTGGTCTGGTCGGCTGGCAGGCGGCGTTCCTGGTGGTCGGCGTGCCGGGGCTGCTGCTCGCGATCTGGGTGTTCACCCTGCGCGAACCCGCCCGCGGCGCCATGGACGGGCTCGACCAGAAACCGGTCGGCAATCCCTTCCGCGGGATCCTGACCGAGCTTTTTGCGGTGATCCCGCCCTTTACCTTCCTCTCCGCCGCGCAACGGGGCACAAGCGCGCTGCTGGTCAATATCCTCGCGGCGGTGTCGTTCTTCGTTCTGGCCTGGGTGATGGGCGACCTCACGGACAATTACCAGCAGTGGGGCGCAATCGCGATCGGCTATTACGCGGTCTTCTCCTGGGCGATTTCGCTGCGCCATCGCGATCCACCGACCTTCAAGCTGATCTGGGGGAGCCCCGCGTTTCTGTTCACCGTCCTGGGCTACGGCATGGTCGCCTTCGCCTCCTATTCGGTGTCCTTCTGGGCCGCACCCTATGCCGAGCGCGTGCTCGGCGCCTCGAAGGCGGTGCTCGGGTTCTGGATTGGCGGCGGCGGAGCGGCGGGCGGGTTTCTGGGCGTGATCATCGGCGGGCGGGTTTCCGACTGGCTGCGCGAGCGCAATCCGGGCGGCCGACTGATCGTGGTCGCCTTCGGCGTGCTGGCGCCGGTGATCCCGCTGATCATCGCCTTCACCACCGACGATGTGGTCTTGTTCTATTTCCTTAACTTCATCCTGTCGCTGTTCGGCAGTTCGGCCCTCGGGGCGGCGGCTGCGACCACTCAGGATCTCGTCCTGCCGCGGATGCGCGGAACCGCCACCGCTACCTTCTTCCTGTCCACGACGCTCGTCGGGCTGGCGCTTGGCCCCTATATGGCTGGTCAGGTCTCGACCATGACGGGCAGCCTTTCGACCGGTGTGCTGTCGATGCTGGTTGCCGCGCCCATCGGAACGGTGTTGTTGTACTTCGCCTATCGGACCGTGCCCGAGGCCGAGCGGACGCTTGTCCAACGCGCTGCGGCGGCGGGAGAGCCATCCGCCTGATAGGCCGATGCTCCCCCGCCGCCACGGGTTCTTCATCCAGAGGCTGAACGCCGAAGCGGGGTCAGCTGCTGCGCTGCAGGACGCCGCACGCGATGCGCGAACCCGCGTCGCCGGCCGGATCGGTACGATAATCGTCTGCACCGGCATGGACCACCACGGCGGCGCCGTCAGTGTCGAAGATTTCCTCGAGCGCGGATGTCGGCGTGTCGCTGACATCGACCGTAGCCGTCGCACTGCCCGAGGCGTCGACCTGCAGATTGGGCATGTCGCCAAGATGGCTGCCGCCCGGCGACTGCGTGCCATGGGTGCGGTTATAGGGGTTGAGATGGCCGCCGGCGCTGGTGAAGTCGGGGGCACGGCAGGCGCCGGTGGTGTGGAGGTGGAAGCCATGCGG
>JAHJWA010000099.1 GCA_018828205.1 Alphaproteobacteria bacterium | reverse complement strand
TGGGGAAGGATGAGGCGCTGGCGCGTATCGACGCGCAGGCCGCCCAACCCGCAGGCGTAAATACCATCAGCTAACAGCCAAGGAGGCAGCCATGACCGACACCCAGGCCAAACTCGAGATCGGCAGCGACAGCGTCGATTTTCCCGTGCTTCAGGGCAGTTGCGGACCCGACGTCGTCGATATCCGCAAGCTCTATGGTTCGACCGGCAAGTTCACCTTCGATCCCGGCTACAAGTCGACCGCGAGCTGCGAAAGCGCGCTGACCTTCATCGATGGCGAGGAAGGCGTTCTGCTCCACCGCGGCTATCCGATCGGGCAGCTGGCGGAGAGCTCCAGCTTCATGGAGACCGCCTACCTCCTGCTCAACAATGATCTGCCCAGCCAGGGCGAGCTGGACGATTTCACCTACACGATCTCGCGTCACACCATGTTGCACGAGCAGCTGATGCAGTTCTATCGCGGCTTCCGTCGCGATGCGCACCCGATGGCGATCATGTGCGGCGTGGTCGGCGCTCTCTCGGCCTTCTACCATGATTCGACCGACATCTCGGACCCCGATCACCGCAAGATTTCCAGCCACCGGCTGATCGCCAAGATGCCGACGATCGCGGCGGCGGCCTACAAATATTCGATCGGACAGCCGTTCCTCTATCCGGACAACTCGCTGTCCTACACGGGCAATTTCCTGCGGATGACCTTCGGCGTCCCCGCCGAGCCCTATGAGGTCAATCCGGTGGTGGAAAAGGCGCTCGACCGCATCTTTATCCTCCACGCCGATCACGAACAGAACGCCTCGACCTCGACCGTGCGGCTCGCCGGTTCCTCGGGCGCCAACCCCTTCGCCTGCATCGCGGCGGGCATCGCCTGTCTCTGGGGCCCGGCGCATGGCGGCGCCAACGAGGCGGCGCTCAACATGCTCAAGGAGATCGGCACCCCCGATCGCATCCCGCACTACATCGAGCGCGCTAAGGACAAGAACGACCCGTTCCGGCTGATGGGCTTCGGCCACCGCGTCTACAAGAACTACGACCCCCGCGCCGCGGTGATGCAGAAGACCGTTCGCGAGGTGTTCGATTCGCTCGGGGTCAAGGATCCGGTGTTCGAAACCGCGCTGCAGCTGGAAGAGATCGCGCTCAACGACGATTATTTCCGCGAGAAGAAGCTGTTCCCCAACGTCGATTTCTACTCGGGCATCATCCTCTCGGCGATCGGCTTCCCGACCACGATGTTCACCGCATTGTTCGCGCTGGCGCGCACCGTCGGCTGGGTCGCGCAATGGAACGAGATGATCTCCGATCCCGGCCAGGTTATCGGTCGTCCGCGCCAGCTCTACACCGGTCCGACCGAGCGCGACTATGTGTCCATGAGCGATCGCTGAGCTTTCGCTGTCTTGTCCATAAGGAAAAGGGGCGCTTCGGCGCCCCTTTTTCGTGTCACTTGCCGTCGGGTGTCTCAGGCGCGTTCAGCTCCGGCCCTTCGCGCGGCCGACTGCGCAATTCCTCCGCCGCCGGCACCGAGAGCGTGAAGCGGGCGCCCTGCCCCGGCGCGCTCTCGACGGTCAGATCGCCATCCATAGCGCGGGCGATCCGCCGCGAAATATAGAGCCCCAGACCCGAGCCGCCATCGCCGCTGCGACCGAGCCGCTCGAACTTCTCGAACACCTTTTCCTGCTGCTCCTCCGGGATGCCGTGGCCCTGGTCCGCCACCGTGATCAGCGCGCGCTGACCGATCCGATCGAGCCGGACCCAAACCTGGCTGCCTTCGGGCGAATAGCGGATCGCGTTGTTGATGAGATTGATCAAGATCTGCAAGACGCGGCGGAATTCGGCGATCGCCAGCTGGCTCTCACCCTTGACCGGCGGAACCAGCGTGGTGCCCTTCTCGCGCGCGCGAACGCCGAGAATGCCGCAGGCCTGCCGCGCGACATCGCCCAGATCGATCCGGTCGGGGGCGGTGACGAAATCCTCCGACTCGACCACCTCGAGATCCGAAAGATCGTCGATCAGGGAAAGCAGATGCTGCCCCGCGGTTGCAATGTCGGCGGCGTAATCGCTGTATTCCTCGGCCAGCGGCCCGGCGAGCTTGGTGCGGATCGTTTCGGCATTGGCGATGATCCGGTTGATCGGCTGGCGCAGCACGGGCGAGATGTCGCGGCCCAGAGAAGGCGCGTTGGGTGTCGCGGTTGCGCCAAGGTCCAGCTCTTGCATGCCGAGCGGCTTGTTGGCCGAAAGATGCAGCACGAAGCCCGCGCTGCCGGGCTCGGGCTGCCCGAGCGGTTCGAGATGGGCGGTCCAGCTCCGCTTGGATCCCTCGACCGTGCATTCCGCGCCATCGAGCAGGCGCCAATGCAGCGGCTGGCGGTGGGAACTGCCGGGGAAATCGACGAAATCGGTCCAGGGTCGGCCGATTCCCGCCTGCATCAGCAGCTCGAGCCGGGTGAGATCGGGTGCCTCGACTTCGACCGAGAGCACGCCCTGGTCGGGATCGAGACGCGCGGTGAGATCGGACAGATTGCGCGCGATCTCGCTGCGCCGCCGCGCCGCTTCGGCTTCGTCCTCGGGCGGAAGGTCCTCTGTCTGCCACGAGACGATCGCCAATTCGCAACCCGTGACCGTCCCGTCGGGCGCGGTGGCGGGCTCGATCTCGACCCAGGCGGTAATCCGCTCCTCGCCGTCGCTGGCGCGAAACTGGCGCGCCAGCCTGAGCCCGTATCTCTGCGCCTTGGTCACAAGCGCGAGCAGCTCGGGAATGGCCACTGTACCGCCGATCTCGCCGCCACAGGCCTGCTGCAGGCTCGCGAGCGGCTCCTCGGCCTGCGTCAGCCGGCCATCGGCATCGACCGAGCCATGCGCCAGATAGCGTGTTCCCACCGTTGCCATCGCTCAGACTCCGCCCCGGCCTGAGCCATGTGCCGTCCCTTGCGCGAGCAGTTGCGCTGCCTCGCGGGTACCGATTTGCTCCAATCCTTGCGGCGGCAGTTCGTTCGGATGGATGCGCAACAACTGCGCCTCGACATCCTGCGGCTTGAGCCCGGCCGCGCGCAGGCTGAGCGCCAGTCGCGCAGCCTGCTGCTCATTGGTGGCCAGCGCGGCGATATCTCGGCTTTGCCCCGAACGCAGCGCGAGAGCGGAAAGGAACAGCGCCACCCCGCCCTGGTCGATCGCCAAAACGGCGTTTGCGCCGGTCCCCAGCGAGGTGACGACGCGATCGAGCAGCGCCAGACGTCCCGCCCCCTCGTCGAATTCCGCGCGCAATTTGCCTTCCGCGCGAGTGAGCGCATCAGAGCGCTCGTTGCGGTTGAAGGCGCGCCAGGCCAACAGCGCCTCGTGGAGCAATTCGCCCGGCAGTTCAGCGATCGACAGTTCCATTCGCCGCTGCGCCTGGGCGAAGCGTGCCTGCGCGGCGAGCGCCGCCATCGCGGCGCTGGCGATCTGCGTGTCCTCGTGCCCGATCAATGTCTGCATCAGGGGCGAGAGCACGGGATCGAGCGCTGCTTCCTCCTCCAGGCCAGAGGCGAGCCGCCATTCAAGCGCGAGCGCGTGGCAATGCGCTACCAGCAGCGGACTGGCGAAGAAATGCTCGGCCAGCACCTCGCCGTGTTCGGCGGCGAATTGCTCTCGTCCCTTTTGGCCGGTCGCCTCGGCCTGGACGCGCAGAACCTGCCAGGCGAGATGGATCAGCATACCGCGCACCCGCGCCACGATGGCATCGCTGAACAGCGACTGGTCCCGCGCGGACAGCAGATGCCCAAGGATCGGACCGATACGGCCCAGCGCCCGGTCGCCGCGCGCCAGCGCGAGGCGCAGCGCGTCGCCTTCGGGCCATTCGGTTTCAGCCATCTTCTGGGGCTCGATCATGGGTTGCGCGTAGCATGGCGTGGTTAATCCGCCGTTAGCCCGCGTTCCTCCGTATCGGTGGTGAAAAGCGAGCCGAGTACGAGCAGCGAAAGGGCCGCGCAAGCAAGTTGCGCAAACCCGAAGAACGCCGCCGGCAATATCACGGCAAGGAGCACGATCCGATCGGCATAGAGCGCTCGCCAGCTGGCCGCGCGGCCTTGCGTGGCGCCTGCGCCGGTCAGCCGTTCGCCCAGGCGCAACAGCCCGAACAGCATCGCGGGCACGAACAGCCGCAGCCAGGCCGGGCCCTCGACCGGAATGGTCAGGGCGACCAGCGCGACAAGCAGGAGATCGGCGCCAGCGCGCAAGCTGTTGTCCACGCCCAGCCGCGTCGTGCGGTTGCGGGGGATTCGCGCTAGCCGCTGGATGACCCCGGCAATGGGCAGCAGCACCGCCATCGCCGTCCCCAGCGACAGCGCCACCAGCGGTTTGCCCAGCGCGGCGATCAGAGCTGCGAGCACGCCCATGGCAACCGCGGCGAGGAGCGGAATGCGCTCGAGCCGGGTGCCCACCACGTCGCGCGCGAGACGACTGCCGATCCGCTCCGCCGTGGCGAGACCGGGTGCGGCGAAGGATACCGGCGATATGCGCCCGGAGATCCAGCGCTTCTCGCGCGCCAGCAGCGTCGCAGAATCCGCCCGCAGCAACCAGTCGCCATTCGCGAGCAGTGCCGGGTCGAGCGGCATTTGCCGGGTCCCGTTCTGAAGCGTGATCCGCAGCAATGCCGAGGCCGCGTCAGCATCGGGGGGGAGATCGGACAGCCGTTCGACCGACTGACCCCTCGTCCGCAGCATCCCGCTCCAGGCGCGCTCGCCATCGATCCGCTCGAAGCCGAGCGCCAGCGCGGGATCGACGGGAAAGGTCGGCACCACCGGACGTTCTCCCAGCAGCCGAACGGCCTCATCGGCCGCAGGCAGCAGGCCGTCGGCGATCACGAGCACATCGTCATCCGCCTTGACCACACCCGACAGCCGCCGGATGTCCTCGATCGCCTGAAAGCGCACGCCCGCGGCTTCGGCGCGGTGTTGGCAGGCGATGACGTCCTGCCCGAGCCCGCCGACGAGGCAGGCCACGCTCTCGCAACCCAGATCGATCGCGCAATCGAGCTGATGCGAAAGAATCGATCGACCGGCGAAAATGCGGAACGCGCGCTTGCGTCCCTTGTGGTCGGGATCCTCGGCAAGAGCGGTCAGAATGGCGATGCGCAAAGCTGGCGGGCTTCCGTGATTGGTGCGGGTTCGCAGGGGATAGGGACAAGCGTACCGTGTGCCAAATCCCAAAGCGGTTTCAACCGGTAGTCTGCCCGCGAATTTCGCTCAGATGCGCTTCGATTTCGCGCAAGACGGCGGGATCGCCGGGCACGGCGCCGATCGCACCGCGAGCCATATCCATCAATTGCGCCGCGTGAAAGCCGCCGGCGAGGGCATGCAGCCGCCGCGCGGCCATCTCCCAGTTCGCGTCGCAGCGCGAACGGCGCATGAGATCGAGCTGGCGTTCGGCGCTTTGGAGGAAACCCGCCTTGAGTTCTCGCTGAAGCGGGCCATCGTCACCCGCAGCGGTTGCCAGTGCGGCTTCGAAGGGCCCGGAGTGAAACGCCATCCCGGATCCCTGACACGGCTTGGTTAAAACAGGGTTTAACCGGGACGCAGGTGTGATAGTTTCGGGTATGAGCACAGGAACGCATATTCGAGCCGTCGAGGGGGACGAGACCGACCCGTCTTCGGAAGCATTTGTCGGAGGCGAGCGCGAAGGCTCGCCGAACCCGGACGAATATACCGTCGACGACGAACAGGAATGGCTCGAGGATGCACCTGCAAGGCGCAGTTTGTCCTGGATAATTCCTGCCGCGGCCGGGCTGCTCATCCTGGGATGGTCGGGCTTCTTCGGCTGGGCCAACCGCAATGACATCTTGGCGGGCGGGACACCGCAGCAATGGATCGGGTGGATCACCGCATGGGCCGTTCCGGTCTTGCTGGTGGTCGGCATCTGGCTGCTAGCGATGCGCAATTCCGCGCGCGAGGCGCATCGCTTCGGCGATGCCGCACGCGTGCTCTCGCTGGAATCGGAGCGGCTCGAGGAACGGCTGCACCGGATCAATCGCGAGCTCAGCATGGCGCGCGAATTCCTCACCACACAGAGCCGCGAGCTGGAATTCCTTGGTCGTTCGGCGAGCGAGCGGATTTCCGAGCATGCGGGCCGATTGCAGGACCTGGTGCAGATCAATGGTGCTCAAGTCGATGCGATCGCAAGCGTCAGCACCACCGCGGTGGAGAATATGTCAAAACTGCGCGATAATCTTCCCGTTATCGCGACTTCCGCACGCGATGCCTCGAACCAGATCGGCAGCGCGGGGCGCACCGCCACCGCCCAGCTCGAGGAACTGGTCTCGGGTTTCTCCCGTCTCAACGAATTCGGCGAAGCGAGCGAGCGCCAGGTGAGCTCGCTGCGCGAGCGGATCGATGGCGCGCTCGACGACCTCGCTGCGCGGCTCGACCAGATCGATACCGCGGCTGCCGATCGCTTTACGATGCTTCGCTCCGAGAGCGAAACCTTCCGCAACGAGCTCGACGGGCGCGAGATCGATGCGCTCGCGCATATCCGCACGCGCGCGGCGGCGCTGCGGGACGAAATGAGCGAATTGGCGCAGATACACCGCGAGGACGAGGACAATGCGCTGGTCGAATTGCGCGCACGGATTCGTGTGCTCCGCGACGATGCCGCAGCCACCGCTCAGGCGGTCCGCGACGGCGAGGACAGGGCGCTGGGGGCTTGGAACGGGCAGATCGGGGCGCTGCAAGAACGGCTGACGACGATGCTGGCCGAAGTCACTCGTCTCGACTCGCAGGCTGTCGATGGTTCGAACCGCAAGCTGCCGGCGCTGCTGTCCGAGGCCGAAGCGGTCGATCTCAGGCTTGCCCAGCGAGAGGAGCAATTCGACGCCCGTATCGCCGAACGCCGCGAGAATTTCGCCGCGATCGAGGAGGCGGCGCTCATGGCGCTGGAGGAACGGCTTGCTGCGCTCGACACCGATCTGGCGGAGCG